>CABSMD010000068.1 GCA_902478725.1 uncultured Clostridia bacterium | reverse complement strand
TATGAGGACGGTTCCTTTGGCCTTGGCAGGCAGATCGTCCGGGCGGAAGCGATCACAATGATCAACCGGGCGCTGGGACGTACGCCGGACGAAGCTAAAGTCGCTGCATACGTAGCAGAAAATGGCTACCCCGCAACCGATATAGAAGGCCATTGGGCAGCTGCTCAAATAATTGAGGCGGTTGTATCCCATAATGAGACTTTGCTTCATTAAAATAAACCGTGCTTTGTTAAAAGAAATACGCATTGCAGTACAGCCCGAAGGCTGTACTGCAATGAGGTATTTTCCTATTTTTAAAGTATTTTAACCGACCGCTAAAATATTTTACAAATATGAAAATACAGATGGGAGATAGACGATATGTATAAAAGAATGATTTCCATATGCACGTTGTTCCTTATACTTTTTTGTCATACAGCACCCACTTTTGCTTCATCCCCAGATATAGACTGGAGTAAGGTGGACACCAAGAAAATTAAACGGACGGCCTATATCCATGCAAACAGCGCAGACCCGGATGCAGAGCCGGCTTCCTATACAAACGTGTATGCCGGCGAGGATGTAAACGTATATGCGGCGATTGACGCTCCAAACAAGGGAGAGAACGAAGAGGAATACCAGTATAACCTCAACAGTTACGTTGTGAAGTTTTACTTTGACCCTGCATTTTTTGACCTGGTATATAGTGACGCCAAAACACACGCTAACCCGTCTCTCACGCAAGGCAGCGGCCAGGTTGCCATCAACTCGCTGCTTCCCTTCCAGACACTGGGGCTTACCTTTGAGGACGCCAAACGATACGGCGTAACAGGCTGGTCTGAGAGCGAAATGGACGGCGTTCTGGTGGATTATACAGACAGGACACTGCCGCCTGTTACGGTGCAGAATATCTATGGCAAGGACTATATGGTGGTGCAGGGCGTGTTTGTACTTCAGGGTGAAAAGACATTCTTTCCGGAATCCGGCATGGATACCAATTGGTACAACCTGTGTAATATTACCCTGCGGCCCAAAAGCACGGCCAAAGGTTCCACTGAGGTAATGGTGGAAACCGGCGCGGTTTCCAACGACGGCGTCTTTGAACTGATACCCAAGCACAAAGAAGGGTATCCGTATACCTTCAAAGCTTCCACCACAATGTTATACGGCGGCTACCACCAGATCATCATCGGCGACGCTGCACCGGTGCATCCGCCTGTCCCCGATAAAGAACCAGGCTACTATATTTATCCGGAGACCGGGGACCTGACGGTACATTTGACCCCGGCCACGGAGGAAAGTGAAATTTTTTATACCCTTGATACCAGTGTGCCCCGGTACCCGGACGACGAACGGTATGAACGGTATGACGATACAAAAGGCATCCGAATACCCTATACCTCTACCATCCGCTGCTATGCCAGGAAGCTTGTGAACGGAAGCTATCGGTATAGTTATGTGATGGATTACAACTACTTTATTGAGCCGCCTGCGCCAAGGCTGTATTTTGATTATGACAACGCAGACAATCCGGTGCCGTATTATTACTATACCGACAACAACCGGTTTTCGGTCTATGCGACCGACAAACAAACAACAAATGGCATGATTGCCAATATACATGAGATTTATTATACTTTTTCTCCCGCTTTGACTACCGACGATATTGATTTTAGCAGTGCCAATACCGATCCGGCTACGGGCTGGGTAAAGCTCAGCAAGATGAGCCGGGAAATTGAAATTGACAAAACAACGCCTGTCAGGTTGGTAACGGTCAAAGGAACAAGCCATGAGGATGTGGAGTTCAGTACCATTTCGTTATATATGCTTTATATCACCCCTTCCCCGGTAGAAGCAGAGCCTTCATCTAATCCTGCAAGTGCGTCCCCGTTTGACGTAATCTTAACCTCAGAGTCTACAAAATCTGGTGCGGAGATTTGGTTTACCACAGATGGCTCCGATCCGAGAACCCATGGGATTCGTTATGAGGCGCCTATCAGAATTGCAAAAAACACCACCATCCGCGCTGTAGCGGTATTAAACGGCGTGTTTAGCGTGACGACTGCGTTTGACTATATTTTTGACGTGACCCCGCCATTGACTGTTTCGGCGGTGCCGTACCCAGGTGAATACAAGGAATCGGTGGACGTATATTTGATTACCAGCGGCTTTGACGATATTATCTATTATACGACGGACGGGAGTGTTCCAGATGGAAACAGTTTGGTATATGACAAAACAAAACCTATTCCTATAGAAAAGGATACAAAAATACAGGCCATCGCCGTATCAAAGGACGGGAACAATAAGGGCGATTTGGCGACATTTCGCTATACCATTCTTCCAGATGCACCGGTTATTGTTCCGTCCTCCACCCAGTTTAACGATAAAAGCAGCACGGTAACAATCTTCAAGCCCCATTCGGGCGATTCGTATCTGCTTTATTACACAACAGACGGCACGGACCCCCGAACCTCGTCCACCAGAAAACAGACGACTGCCAGTCAGGCTGAGGTTGTCATAAGTAGCAGCACGGTTATCAATGCGGTGATTCAAAACAGCTCCGGCCATTACAGCAAGATTGCCACAGAAACCTATGAGCTGATATCCGGCAGACCGGTGCGGCCGGAGGTAACGCTGGATCCGGGCGTCTATGTTTATGAAAACAACAGAAGGGAACCGTTTACCACATCCTTCTATGCACAGCCGGAGGGGGTAACAGTTTATTACACCGTTGGGCACGGAGAAGTGCCGGATAATCCGCAAAAGGGCGCGGACGGAACCCTTGCGTTTCATGGTGAGGACATTCCGGTTACAGGCAATACTATTATTAAGGCTATCGCGGTGGATGAAAACGGAAAACAGAGCGGCCTTGGCATATTCTACTACACCATTGTGCCGGAAGGGCCACAGATACCAGAAAGCACGGTTTTACCTGATATAGACGGCGTACTGCTGCCTGTTAAAGGGATTGACGGCTCGACGGTGCACTATACCATTGGCAATGTGGAAAATACCATTACGTTGGATGGATTTCATACGTTCTGGATTGACCCTGTTACGGGAAAAGCATATACGGATGCAGATGGAACAAAGGAAGTTGGAAATCCGGTGCCGGCCGACGCGCAGAACGATTCCCCGTTCACGCTTACTGTTTATGCGGAGCTTGACGGCGTAAAAGGCGATGAAAGTAAGGGAACCTATACCCATATTGCTTCTGCTGATAGGGTTCTTCCGCCGTATGCGTCTATCCCTTCCGGCAGCTATGACGAACGGGCTATAGATGAGAACCAAAACGGCGTGATTGATGACGGGGAGGACACAGTTTTAAGGGTTGATTTGTATTGCCTGACAGAAGGTGCGGAAATTTATTATTACGATGCGAAGAACCCTGCCAATGTGCAGAAGTACAATGGTACCATCCATTTGAAGGACGATTGCGTCATCTATCTGTACGCGGAAAAGAACGGTATCAGAAGCAGTAAGAATCTTGTATTTTACAAATTTATTCCGCTGCCGCCCGTGATTCGGCCCATTTCCGGTATATACAGCGACAAAATTGATGTTGAGTTGCTTGAAAGCCCGGCTTCGCCAAAGAGCGCAAATCATACGCTGTTTTACAGAAAGAGTACAGATACCGCTGGGGAAGATACTCGATACTTAAACGGCAAAGTCACACTGGCCCAGAATACCATTCTCAAAGCGTATACGGTAAAGGACTATAATATATTTGATCCAGCCTCCGGTATACGTTCTGAGGCAGTATATGAATATTATTTGTTTCCCGGCTCGAAAGAACCCGGAAGCGGGAGACTATATGTCAACAGCCCGTTTGATTCCAGACATGTCTTTGCTGTAAACGAGCTTTTGGAAAACCCGTGTAACCAGGGAATTACTTTGAACACAGCGTCGGGTTATTTCATCCGATACCAGTACGATGTCACTTTGCAGAGCGGAGAGTCGTATTCTGTTCCGGAAAGCACCTTCCGGCCCGGGCAGAGTTCGCCCATTTATCCCTCAATATCCTGGGATACCTTGAAGATTACTGCATGGCTTGAAGATGAAGAAGGCAATCTGATTGCCAATTCCCTCACAGATTTTAATTACCGTTTTGTTATTCTGAATAAGCCGGTCTCCAGTCTTGCCGAGATGGACGAAAGCGGCAATCCGATTTTGTATACAAAGGGTACGCGGTATCAATTAATTAATGAGTATGAAGGCAGCGAGCGGGATATCAAACTGTTCTATACATTAGATGGTTCTGACCCAACCGATCCGGAAAAACGCAAGGAATTTAAACCGGGTGATATGCTTTCCCTTAGTTCGTCTACAACACTTCGCGCAGTATATATGGAAACCTGCGATGGATTCAGCTTTTTCGGCCCGGAGGCCAAGTACATTTATGCCATCAAATCCACGAGCGGCGGCGGTGGCGGAGGAGGCGGGGGCAGCTCGACGATTGATAACACCAGAAAATATACCAAAGATATTTTCGACAATGAACACCCTACCCATATCGGTTATATCTACGGTTATCCCGATGGCAGTGTAAGAGCGGATGGAAAAATCACTAGAGAAGAGATTGCCGCCGTGCTGTACCGCGTAAAAAACAAAACCTATGATACACCTGTGACAGCAACTGGAAAGGTCTTTTCAGATGTATCCATAGGGCGCTGGTCCATTTTAGAGATTGAATATCTGACGCATTATGAGATTATTTACGGCTATCCAGACGGTACATACCAGCCGGAACAGAATCTGACACGGGCGGAATTTGCTGCGCTGGTGCGTAGGTTTGCCCAGTTAGAGGCTCCCAAAAAATCAAAAAATGTATTTCCGGATGTGAGCGATAAGCTGTGGGCGTATGAGGACATTCTGGCAATTTATGAAGCGGGACTGATTGACGGATATGAGGACGGGTCTTTCCGGCCGGAAAATGAAATCACCCGGGCTGAGGTCATGACGATTATCAACCGCATCCTTGGCAGAAAACCGGATGCAGAATATATCAAGACGCTTGACTTTAATCCCTATACGGATTTGGAGCCGGAGCAATGGCATTATACGATTGTTTTGGAAGCAACTATAACTCATAACTATTATCTAGACGAGAAAGAAACAAAAGAATATAAATGGGAGGATTATAAATAGGGAAAAACGGGAACGGTATTTAGAAGTATGACGGAGGTAGTTATAGGGATATAGGGCAATATTACAGGTTGTTTAGGAAAAATTTCATTCACCTATTGACAAGGTTGGTTTTCCGTGCTATAATAATACCAACTTGAGAGGTAGGTATTTAAAAAGAAAGGAGCACAGGATCATGAAAAAGTTTAATTCTACCATTACTATGATGATGGAAATGGGCATATGGCTTTGCCAGATGTGCATGTGTTTCTGCGCTCTTATTTCCGATATATTCTCCATCTCAAAGGCAAAACACATTCCTGCATAACCACTTGCGGGAGATACAGTGTTTAAAACCGGGAGACTTTATCGGAGTCTTCCGGTTTTGATTTTTATAAGGAGGTACCCCTATGGGAAACTATTTTGAAAAACTCGTAAGAGAGAATTTCCGATTTGGACGAATGTGTCACTGTAATAAGGTTCACCAATAAGCTCTATACACAATATATTTCGGAATGAAAGGAATTTATGATTATGTCTAATTACAAATTTGAAACTTTGCAGCTCCATGTAGGCCAGGAAAATCCCGATCCCGCAACCGATGCCCGTGCGGTTCCGATTTACGCAACCACTTCTTATGTCTTCCATAACTGTGAGCACGCAGCCGCACGCTTCGGCCTTTCCGATGCAGGCAATATCTACGGCAGACTGACCAACTCCACCCAGGATGTGCTTGAACGGCGTGTGGCAGCGCTTGAAAGCGGTGTTGCGGCATTGGCTCTCGCTTCCGGTGCGGCAGCCATTACATACACCCTTGAAGCGCTTGGTCAGAACGGCGGTCATTTCGTCGCACAGAAGACCATTTACGGAGGAAGCTACAACCTGCTGGCGCACACGCTTCCGAATTTCGGTATTACAGCAAGCTTTGTAAATATCCACGATCTTTCAGAGGTGGAAGCAGCTATTCAGGACAGTACAAGAGCGATCTACATTGAAACACTCGGTAATCCCAACAGCGATATTCCGGATATCGCCGCACTGGCTAAACTTGCACACAAGCATGGTCTGCCGCTGGTGGTTGATAACACCTTCGGTACACCGTACCTCCTTCGTCCCATTGAACATGGCGCAGATATCGTAGTCCATTCCGCTACTAAATTTCTTGGCGGCCACGGTACGACCCTAGGTGGCATCATCGTGGATTCCGGTAAGTTCGACTGGGCGGCAAGTGGTAAATATCCCGCCATTGCCGAACCGAATCCCAGCTATCATGGCGTATCTTTCGTAAAGGCGGTCGGACCTGCGGCATTTGTAACCTATATTCGTGCGGTTCTGCTCCGTGATACCGGCGCAACGATTTCGCCCTTTGCAGCATTCCTGCTTCTGCAAGGTATTGAAACTTTGTCTCTTCGCTTGGAGCGTCATGCGGAAAATACCAGAAAGGTTGTGGAGTTCCTTTCCAATCATCCGCAGGTCAAAAAGGTCAACCATCCGTCCCTGCCTGGTCATCCTGATCATGCACTGTACCAGAAATACTTCCCCAACGGCGGAGGTTCTATCTTCACCTTTGAGATTAAGGGCGGCGTAAAGGAAGCGCACCAATTCATTGACAGCTTAAAAATTTTTTCGTTGCTTGCCAATGTGGCAGATGTGAAAAGCCTTGTTATCCACCCGGCAACGACTACCCACAGTCAGCTTATCGAAGAAGAGCTTGCAGACCAGGGTATCAAGCCGAATACCATTCGTCTTTCCATCGGTACCGAGCATATCGATGACATCACTGCTGATCTGCAAAACGGTTTTGACGCAGTAAAATAATTGGAGGTTACTTGTATGTCTAACATCTATACATCTGCCGATCAGTTGATCGGCAAAACACCCCTTTTGGAACTCACACATATTGAAAAAGCACTCGGTCTTAAGGCGAAGATTGTTGCCAAGCTGGAATACTTCAACCCTGCAGGTTCTGTAAAAGACCGTATCGCAAAGGCGATGATCGATGAGGCCGAAGATAGCGGAAAGCTCAAACCGGGCTCTGTTATTATTGAACCTACCTCCGGCAATACAGGCATCGGTCTTGCAGCGGTGGCTTCGGCAAAAGGGTACAGAGTTATTATTGTAATGCCCGAAACAATGTCGGTGGAGCGCCGTCAGCTTATGAGAGCCTACGGTGCGGAGCTGATACTGACAGAAGGTTCAAAAGGAATGAAAGGCGCTATTGCAAAAGCTGAGGAACTGGCGGCCGATACACCGAACAGCTTTATTCCCGGTCAGTTCGTAAACCCTGCAAATCCCAAAGCGCACAGAGAACATACCGGCCCCGAAATCTACGAGGATACTGACGGTAAAGTGGACATTTTTGTGGCGGGTGTTGGTACGGGCGGTACGGTAACAGGTGTCGGAGAGTATCTAAAATCTCAAAATCCCGCAGTCAAGGTCGTGGCTGTTGAACCTGCCGACTCAGCAGTGCTCTCCACCGGTGTAGCCGGTGCTCATAAAATTCAGGGTATCGGCGCAGGCTTTGTTCCCGATGTTCTAAATATAGGCATCTACGATGAAATTATCCCCGTATCCAACGAAGATGCATTTACAACCGGAAAGCTGATTGGTAAGAGCGAGGGCGTTTTGGTGGGCATTTCCTCCGGCGCCGCTGCTTTTGCCGCAATTGAACTCGCAAAACGTCCTGAAAATGAAGGAAAAACCATCGTTGTACTTCTGCCCGATACCGGCGACAGATATTTGTCTACACCGCTGTTTGCAGAATAACGGAAAGACCGATGTTTGTATCCCTTGTGACTCACGGTTTGCAAGCCGTAGTCATCTCTGTATTCTCACACTATGTGCTGAAAAAACATCCCGTAGTGTCTTTGGGAATAGGAGTAACCATTGGCGCTGTTATCATGGTAGTCGGTTATTCGCTTGGCAGAGCCTTTATTTACAGCACTCCGGAGTATGCCATCTTGAAGCTGCCGTATCAGATATTACAGGCGTCGGTTGGCGCAGTCTTAGGTATGATCCTTTGTTGGAAATGCAGACTTGTGAAACAGTTTAATAGGAAACTAATCGAGATATAAGGAGAATGACAAGCATAACGGTATCATAAAGGATACCATAGGTCGGCGGAAAGGACTTGGCATTTCAAGCAAAGAGCTATTATATATATGTGAAATCCATCCGCAAAGTGGTTATGTTGTACTTGATGACGGAACAGTAAAATGAATCTATCGCTTGATTTGCCTATCACCATTGTGGTATGATTATTTTAGTAAGTGAGGTGAGCGTCATGCTGATTTCAACAAGAGGACGATATGCGCTTCGTGTTTTGATCGATCTTGCGGAACATGCAGATAGTGGATATATTCCAATGAAGGATGTTGCAGAAAGGCAAGGAATATCGTTAAAGTATTTGGAACGGATCATTCCGGTTTTATCGAAAAACGGTATTATTGAGGGTTTACAAGGAAAAGGCGGCGGTTACCGCCTTGTAAAGTCGCCGGAGGAATGTAGAGTCGGAGATATACTTCGGCTGACGGAAGGTGATCTTGCGCCGGTAGCTTGCCTTGAATCCAGGGCAAAACCCTGTGACCGAGCCTATGAATGCCGCACCTATCCGATGTGGGTTGAGTTTTACAGACTCGTAAATGAGTTCTTTGATGGAAAGACCCTGGCAGATGTTGTAAAAACAGACATGGCTGATAATTATTCAATATAATAGAAGAAAGACATCACTTCATAGCGGTGTCTTTTTTATCCTATTGTTGCTTTTGATTGATTTATAAGCATGGGTAGCTTCTTTGCTGCGCAATGGTCTCAGACATGGCCGGTATCTCGCCCACGGACCGCCTTTTACATAATTTTATTAAACAAATGATTCCGCACTATGAGGGCGCGAGCTGTACCTCTCAAAGCATACTACAATATATGCCTCGAACTTGTTCCGATCCTTGACGCAATTATCAAATCGCAGTGGGAAGGGATATGCGAAATGAAGCGGGTTGCTTCGGCACTGCTAAAAAATGCAGGACTGTATGATGTTAGCTTTGTATTTTTTGAATTCGTTTAGGTACATAGCAGAGATGAGTAAAAATGAAGACTGATGATGGGATTCAATTAGAACTATGGTGGTATGAATAGTGGTACAGAGAGTTTTATGGTATGAAATAGATAAAAGAAAACCCTTGAAAAACAAGTATTTTCAAGGGTTTTGTTGGTTGCGGAGGCAGGATTTGAACCTGCGACCTTCGGGTTATGAGCCCGACGAGCTACCGGACTGCTCCACTCCGCGATATCTTGTCAGCTTAACTAGTATAGCATACATTTTTTGATTTGTAAATAGGTATTTACAAATTTTTTTAATTTATTTCATAATAATAAAAACGGACTGATAAAAATATTTTTGAATGAAAACAAGAAAAAGACTTGACAAAATGGAAAAATAGTGATATTTTTAGATTAGCACTCGATAACAAAGAGTGCTAAAGGTGAAAGCTGGTGAGTAAAATGGAGCTAGGCGACAGAAAAAAACAGATTTTAAAAGCGGTTGTAGATGATTACATTAAAACTGCTGAACCGGTCGGCTCTGCTTCCATCATGAAGAAATATATGCAAGGGATTTCCAGTGCGACAATTCGCAACGAAATGGCGGATTTAGAGAAGATGGGTTATGTATATCAACCGCACACCTCGGCCGGACGGGTACCGTCACAGGAGGGCTACCGGATCTATATCAATCAACTCATGGAACGATACCGCCTGAGCGCGGAGGAAATGATACAGATTCAAAATGCCATGCGCAATGCGCCCCACGGATTTGAACGGCTTGTCTGTGAGCTGGGCGACGTACTAGCCTCCCTGACTAGCTATATTTCGGTGGTCATGACGCCACGATTGGGTCGGTGCAGTATCAAGCATATCGAGTTGGTTCGCCTGGACGGCTACAACTTGGTGCTGATCGTATTTGCCAGCAATGAGATGGTAAAGCACCATCATATAAAGTTAGAGTTTCCGGTCGATACGGAGCTTACCGGTCGGGTATCCCATTTGCTTAACCGCGAGTTTGCTAACATGCGGATCGACCAGATTGACGAGCAGGGCTTTGTCAGGATGATGGTGGTTTTCCATGAAAATATCGAGTTCATTGCGAAGGTTCTTAAGTTGATTATTCAAGCCTTAGACGAGATGACAGAGTCGGAAGTTTACCTGTACGGTATTTCCAATCTGTTTCATTTTCCGGAGTATCAGGATGTGAACCGCGCACAGGAAATGCTGCATTATCTCGATGATAAGGATGATATCCGGGGCTTGCTCACATCAATGGAGGAAGCAGAGGGAGTCTGTGTATTGGTTGGGAAGGAGAATGGGCTTGCTCCGTTACAGGATTGCAGCATCGTAGCTTCCCGTTATCTGCCTCAGAGAGCTGTATCGGGTGTGATCGGGGTGATTGGCCCGATGCGGATGGATTATGCAAGAGTCATTTCTGTTTTGGAGTATTTGTTGCGGCATCTGGACAGAGCAGTTCCACAAAGCGCGTTTGCGGCAGAGAACCAGATGATCGTCAGCCGCCGGGGTATGTTTTTAAGATTGGACCGGGACGATTGGTGGGACAGATAAAATAAAAATACAGGCCGCACAGGAGCATATGCGGCGGAACGGAGTGTGTGCCATGGGTAAGAAAAAAGAGAATCAGCCAGAAGCAAAAGAAACGGTAGAGACCGAGGAAGGAAAGGTGCAGGAAACAACGGAGGAAGTACAGGGACAGAAAGAAACGGCCGCTATACAGACGGCTTTAAATGAATGTAAGGATAAGCTGCTGCGTAACATGGCCGAGTTTGATAATTTTCGTAAACGCACTGCAAAAGAAAAGGAAACGATGTTTCAAAATGGCGTAGCGGATGCGGTCAGCGCATTTTTGCCAGTGCTGCATAATCTCTAC
>CABSMD010000067.1 GCA_902478725.1 uncultured Clostridia bacterium | reverse complement strand
CTCAAAAAAGCCCGGAATATCAAGGAAAATCATCGCTCAGACGATTGAAGTACGGACTGAAGGCAGCCCGTCGTGCACCGCAGTTCAGCAAGAGATAATCTGCTGGATTTTATCAATCAAAAAAGCTCAAAAAAACCGGAGAATCAAGGTTTTCGGTCACAAAAAAGTAGTTTTCGAAAAGGCGGCATAGCCCCATAACCAGGGCTATGCCGCCTTTTCCTGTTCATTCGTTTCTCTCTGCTTTGTCTGCGTTTCAGCTGGCAAGTGGATTTCTACGCCAAAGTTAACCACCATTTTTCGTCACATTTTTAACCTCTTGCCGTAAATACTGTTTGCATTCTGTTTTGGTTGATGAACTTGCTAAAAACTTGATTGGAGCTTCAGTGAACCATTGATGATTCGGGTTTTTAATTATTTACTTCTTTCCTAACGGATAAATACTTATCGGTTTAGGCTACATCCTTCACCCGGTCAAACTCGTCCAAAATCTCCTGCGACGGAGCCTTGGACAGCAGGCTGACAACCACGATTAATACCGTTGCAATCAGCACGCCGGGGATCATTTCGTAAAGCAACCACACGCCGCTCTGCAAAAATACCGGAACCGCTGCCCCCGCCTTTGTGAGGCTGGCAATATACATATTGACCGACTTCCAGCCGATCGCCACCAGGCCGCCGGCAACAATGCCGGAGATGACACCGGACTTGGTAGCGCGCTTCCAAAAGAGTGAAAACAGTACCGCCGGGCCGAAGGCCGAACCCAATCCTGCCCAAGCGTAGGCGACCAGCTCAAAGATAGTGCTTTCGGGATTGTAGGCCATAAAATAGGCGATCACCGACACCACAATAACCGAGATACGCCCGACCCAAACCAGCTCCTTATCAGAAGCGTTTTTGCGGATAAACGGACGGTAAAAATCCTCTGAAATCGAGGAGGCCGTTACCAACAGCTGTGAATCCGCCGTGCTCATGACGGCGGCCAGAATAGCCGAGAGCAGGATACCGGTGATAATGGTCGGGAACATTTTGGTGACCATCACGATAAACACCGTTTCCTGCGCGCCAGCCGCAAGCTCCGGGTGCAGGTACGCCTTGCCGACGATACCGACAATCACGGCGCAGGTCAGGGAGATCACGATCCAAACCAGCGCAATGATACGGGAGGAACGGATGTCCTTGGTCCTTTTGATCGCCATGTAACGCACCACGATGTGCGGCATACCAAAATAACCAAAGCCCCACGCAAGGGCGGATACCACCGTCATAACCGAAATCGTGGCGCCGGTGCCGTCCGGAAATAGCTTAAAGGCCGACATATCGACCTGCGCAAGCATCGAATCCACCCCGCCCAGATTCGCGACAGCAACAATCGGCACGACAACAAGAGCCGCTACCATCAGCAAGCCCTGCAGCAGGTCGGTCCAGCAGACCGCCATAAAGCCGCCCAGGAAGGTATAAAGCACCAAAACCACCGCGCCGATGGTCAGCGCCTGTACATAGCTGATGCCGAAAACCGTCTGGAACAAAACCGCGCCGCCTTTAAACATGGAGGCGGTGTAGAGCAGGAAAAAGATCAGGATAAACAAGGAAGAAACGGTTTTGATCACCCGTGATTTGTCATGGAACCGGTTTTCAAAAAAATCCGGCAAGGTGATCGAGTTGTTAGCCGCATAAGTATACTGCCGCAGACGTTTTGCGACGAACAGCCAGCTCAGGTACGAGCCCAGGCCCAGGCCGACCGCCGTCCAGATTGCCTCCTGCGCGCCCTTTGCGGACAGGTAAGCAAGCCCCGGCAGACCCATCAGCAGCCAGCTACTCATGTCAGAGGCCTGCGCGCTCAGCGCCGCAACCCATTTGTTCAGCTGCCTGCCGCCCAGGATGTAGTCCGACAGGTTGGTGTTGCGCTTAAAAAAGAACAGCCCCACCCCGATCATGACCGCCATGTAGCAGGCAAAAACGATTATAATTGTGGTATTGCCCATTGTGAATGTCCCCCTTTTTGTTTTCTCTATCTAAAAATTTGGATTTATTTTATCATAGTTTTCTCCGGTTGGCAAGACTTGTATAATTATTTTCCCATGATAAAATAGAAAGGGTAAAAAAGGAGGGATACCAGCCTTGTCTTATTTTTTCTTTGTCCTGTTCACCATCATTGGCCCGATTTTTATCCAGGTTGCAGTCGGCTATCTTTTAAAAAAATGTACCAAGCTGGATTTGTCACCGTTGACAAAGGTACAGTTTTACATCATGATTCCGGCTCTGTTGTTTGTAAAAATATACCAGGCTCCAGTCACGGGTGAGTTGCTGCTGGTAGCCGGCGGGAGCATTTTGCTGTTTGCTTTTTTGTATTTGGTGTCGTTTGCACTGGTATTTTTTCTGCGCTACTCCAAGGCAGAACGCTCCGCCTTTATCAACGCCGCCTGCCTGTACAACAGCGGAAATTACTGCCTGCCGCTGATCCAGCTGTTGTTCAAAAACGATCCGTTTGCCATGACGGTGCAGGTCATCATCATGGCGGTGCAGAACCTCACCACCAATACCTTTGGCGTGTTAAACTGCAGCGCAGGGAAAAAGAGCATTCGTTCCGCCCTGGCTGACATGCTCAAGATCCCACTAATCTACTGTGTGGCAGCCGCAGTGGCGCTGCAAGCGTTTCACATCGCCCTGCCGGAGCCGGTCATCACCGCGCTGGACTCACTGGGAAGCGGCCTGGTTCCGCTGGCCCTGGTGACGTTGGGCGCGAGCCTGGCTGAAATCCGCTTGAGCTTTAAAATTCCAAAGGTCTATCTGTCTATTTTTGTCCGGCTTGTCATCAGCCCCATCCTTGCTTATGGTATTACCTTGCTATTGGGCGTCACTGGCATTGCCGCGCAGGTGATGGTGATTTCCTCCGCCGCGCCGACGGCGGTCAACGCGGTATTGCTGGCAATCGAATACGACAACGAGCCCGAATTTATTTCCCAGGCAATATTATTTTCCACTCTCCTGAGCGCGGTCACCGTGACCCTCACCATCCTGTGCGTTTTTCAAAGGATATAACGGTATATAAAATACATGAATGAGATCATTTACTTACTATTAATCTTTCCATCCATGTCGCCATAGGTGATTATTATGAGCAGATTAAAGGAACTCCGGCTACACAAGGGGTATTCTCAAATAAAAATGCAGATGCTCACGGGTATCGATCAAAGTGATTATTTTAAGATTGAAACAGGGAAACGGTACTATACTTTTGAACAATGCCGTAAAATTGCTCTGGATACCAGTATGGATTATCTGGCGGAGTTGACAGACGGGAAAAAGTCCTATAAAAGAAAAAACTGAACTATTTAACCGAACCGGGTTATAAATATCAAAAAACGAGTGAGACTTACGGTCTCACTCGTTTTGCTATCTCTCCGGTTTACCCCTCCAACGCCATCCGTACCAGCTCCGCTACCAGCGGATGCGGGCGGTTTGGACGTGATTTCAGTTCGGGGTTAAATTGTACGCCGATAAACCATTTGCAGTTTGAAAGCTCAAACGCCTCCAGATATTTTCCATCCGGCGATCTGCCTACAAAACGCATCCCGTTCTTCTCCAAAATGTCGGCGTATTGCGCGCTCACCTCATAGTTGTGGCGATGCCGTTCATAAATCAGCTCCTCGCCGTAGATACCATACAGCTTAGATTCTCCATCCAGCTTGCAGGGGAACAGCCCCAGACGCATCTTCTGCTCGCCCTCCTCCGCTTCGGGCAGGGCTACCACCGCGCAGCCGGTTTCCGGGTTGCGTTCTGCACTGTCCGCCGTGGGCATCCTACATACGTTCTGCGCAAATTCGACTACCGCCATCTGCATTCCCAGTCCCAGCCCGAGATAGGGCAAATCATGTGCACGGGCATATTTGGCGGCGGCGATCATCCCGTCGGTTCCGCGCGCACCGTCGCCGGAGGGAACCAATATCGCGTGTGCGCCGCCCAGTAGCTCTGCGGCATTTGCATCGTTTAACTCTTCTGCGTCAACCCATTGGATGTCGATCTTGGCATTGTTCGCAATCCCACCGTGGAACAGCGATTCTACCAGGCTGAGATAGGCGTCGTGCAGGGCGGTGTATTTACCGACCAGCGCGATTGAAACCTCCTTCTTGGCGGATTGGATCTTATGGACGATCTCCTCCCAGTTGGAAAGGTCTGGATCCCGCTGGGGAAGATTCAGGCGTTTGCAGACAATATTGGCGAAATTTTCACGTTCCAGCATCAGCGGCACCTCATATATGGTCGAGGCATCCAGATTTTGAATCACACATTCGCTGGGCACATTACAGAACAGCCCGATCTTGTCCTTCATTTCCTGCTCGATCGGCAGTTCCGACCGGCAGACGATCACATCCGGCTGGATACCCAAGCCCAGCAATTGCTTGACGCTGTGCTGGGTCGGCTTGGTTTTCTGCTCGCCGGATTTGGACAGGTAAGGAATCAATGTTACATGGATATACATGCAGTTTTCCCGCCCGACGTTGGTGGCTACCTGACGGATCGCCTCCAAAAATGGGAGACTCTCGATATCGCCGACCGTGCCGCCGATCTCGGTGATAACCACATCGGTCTGCCCCTGCTTGGCGACCCGGAACACCCGCTCCTTGATCTCGTTTGTAATATGGGGGATTACCTGCACCGTGCCGCCGCCGAACTCGCCCTTTCTCTCCTTTGCGATGACCGACCAGTAGATCCGGCCGGTGGTGATGTTGGAGTTGACGCTTAAATTCTCGTCGATGAAGCGTTCATAGTGGCCGATGTCAAGGTCACACTGCGCGCCGTCGTCGGTGACGAATACCTCACCGTGCTGGTAAGGGCTCATGTTTCCCGGATCGATGTTGAGATACGGATCAAACTTCTGGATCGTAACATGCAGGCCGCGGGCCTTGAGCAGACGGCCGAGAGATGCGGCCGTAATCCCCTTACCCAGACCGGACGCCACGCCTCCGGTTACAAAAATATACTTGGTTGCCATAGGTAGATTCCCCCCTGAATAAATTATAACTATTTTATGAAATGGTACGTTTGCATTCGCTGCAAACCCTGTCATGCAGCGAAATGACACCGCCACACTGCGGGCATTTCCATAGCTTTTCCTGTTCCGCTAAAAAGAGTTGGATTCCTTTATCCCTTACGGTGATGCTGTTTTGAATCAGGCTCGTTCCATAACGTGTCAGATAACTGGTTTCGAGCCTCTTTATCCGCTTACAGGGAAATTCGGCACACGTATAGCAATAGATCAGGCCGTGAGCCCTGGCACATTGCTTGATTTTACAGGTGCGGCAGTGCGCAGGCTTACCCAGGTCACCGGCCAGGCAGCCCCTGCATGTTTTTTTTGAAAAACAATGCTTATAGCAAATCTTACAGTTCATACCGCAAGGGGCCAACATAGCATTCTCAATCACAGCCGGCATTTTCACCCGATCACGTCCTCTGCCTGTACAAGTTGCCGCCATAGACATCGCCGATTACGGTAAGCGGCATGTCAACGACCGTAAGCCGCCGAATCGCCTCGGTTCCCAAATCCTCATAGGCGACCACCTCGCAGGAACGGACACACTTTGAGATCAACGCGCCCGCACCGCCGATTGCGCCGAGGTAGACGCAGCCATATTCCTTCATCGCGCGGTACACCTCATCGGTGCGCTCACCCTTGCCGATCATTCCCCTGAGGCCGCGTTCGATCAGTAAGGGGGCGTAAGCGTCCATCCTGCCGCTGGTGGTCGGACCGCAGGAGCCGATGACCTGTCCGGGCTTTGCGGGCGTCGGCCCGGCATAGTAGATCACCTGCCCCGCAAGGCTCACCGGAAGTGGGCCACCATTTTGCAGCATTTCCACCATCCGTTTGTGCGCGGCGTCACGCGCCGTATAGATCGTACCGCTTAAAAGTACACTGTCTCCCGCTTTTAAGGTTTGCAGCACCGTCTCATCAAACGGCGCGGTGATTTTGTACATCCTTCCACCTTCCTTGTCACAAGAAATGCGCCTATATCATCTGGGAGATATCGTCCAGAATATAGGTCGCATGGTTTTGTTCAAAATAGGGACGTTCCGCCCGGCCCGATATGCCGGTCAGCACCGCGAGAAAATCAAAGCCCGCCGCCTGCGCCGCCAGAATATCCGAGCCCGCGTCCCCCACTACCAGCACACCGTGGGTGCATGCGGCATCAAACTGTCCGGTTGCGATTTTATAATCGTCAAACGCCCTGCCCAGCGCACCCTTTAAGAAGATGTAGGGATGGGGCTTTGCCAGGCTGCCTTCCAATCCATAAGAAAGCAGCTTTTTTTGCGCCTGTTCGATATCGGTATAGGTAATCAACGAATCGGGGTCAAAATAGTCGTACAGCCCCCATTCCCGCAGCGGCGTTTCGATCTCGCCGCGCGGCCTGCCGGTTCCCACACCAAGCCGGATACCAGCCGTGCGCAAACGTTCAAGCACATAGCGTATCTTCTCCAGCGGTATGACCGGCTTCTCCTGGTACACCAGCCCCCTGACCCCCGGCGCCGCCGGGCGGATATGGTAGGTCTCGGTATACAGCTTGTCCCCTAAATACCAATGCTGGAAGCGGTCCTTCATATACTGCCAAAAATCCCGTTCATGCTCCCAATAATCATCCATACGCGGCAGGGCGCGATTCATCATCACCGCCGCCTCATGATACAGCGCGGGCGCGCGCAGGGGGGATTGTTTCAAAAAATCCTCCGCATATGCAAAGCAGCTGTCCAATGTCCAGTCCGGATGGCTTACCCGTGCATATTTACTCAAGCACAGCGTCACATACCCCAAGTCCCAGTTGGTGTTGACTCCGGCCTGCTTTGCCCGCCGGATGGTCCGGGTCTGGCAGAACACGCGGGACATCAGCTCGGATGCGTGTTCCTCGATCCACGCAATGGGGGCGTTGGCCATACATTCCCATACGGTCAGCGCCGCCGCAATCCAATAATTATATTCGCTCGTAATCACACCGTCCATGTCAAACAGGACGGTGTGATAATCCGTTACATGCAGTCTCATACTTTGATTTCAAACGTGATCGCGCCTGCCACGCCGGATGTTTTGCCTGCTCGTGTCGGATTCTTGGCAAACACCCTCTCCAGCGCCGAGCCAACCGCGCGGTAACACGCCTCCCAGATATGATGGGCATTCTCTCCTTTACAAACGTCCAAGTGGAGCGTACAACGCGCCCCCTGGCAGAACCCATCTAAGAAGGTGTGCAGGTCTTCGCTCTTGCAGTCCTCGCACAGCGCGGGGATTGCGACCTGACTGTCAAATACGAACAGGGCGCGGGACTCAAAGCTGAACGCCGCGCGCGCATAGGCCTCATCGATGATACCAACCGCATCACCAAAGCCATAAGCGCCTTGTGCGCGCTGTCTCTCCAAAAGCTCCGCAAACGCCCGGCCCAATGTGATCCCCAGGTCTTCGAACAGAACATGTGGAAGGGAAAACCCATCGTCATAGCGGCAGTCCACCACGATGCCGATCCCGCTTCTGTAGGCGATATGCTCCAGCATATGGCTGAGCATCGCGCAGGGGGTATACAGACCCTTTTTATAGTCCGGCCCCAAACCCGCCGGGTCGAGGCGCACCTCGATCTTCGATTCATTTGTTTTTCTGGTCACCTGCATTCTGTGGCCTCCTCTTTATTTCCTGTCCTTTACCGCCAACGCGTGGGTGTCAAAGCCCTCCGCCCTTGCGATGCGGTAGGCATGGTCACGCACCCGTTCAAACCCGGCCTTTGAAACATAGCCGATTGAGCTGCGTTTCAAAAAGTCGTTGACCGACACCGAGGAACAGGTTTTGGCAAACCCGCCGGTCGGCAGGATGGCGTTCGGCCCCATCACAAAGTTACAGAGCGTGATCGGGGCGTAGTCCCCCAGCAGAATCTCGCCCGCGTTTTTGATCTTGGGCAGCACGTCGAACGGCTTTTCGGTCATGACCTCCATGTGCTCCGGCGCGTATTCGTTGACAAACGCGATCGATTCTTCCAAAGAATCGGTAAGGATGATCCCGCCGTAGGTGGAGAAATTGGTCTGCACAAACTCCCGCCGCTTGTCCGAAATTTTGGCAAGCTGCTCCTCAACAAACGGGAGCACCGCATCGGCCAGCTTTTCGGAATGGGTAACCAGCAGCGCGGCGGAGTCCGGCCCGTGCTCGGCCTCAATCATCCAGTCAAGGGCGACCTTATGTGGGTCGGCGTGTTCATCCGCCAGAATAATCGACTCGCTCGGCCCGGCCGGGAGGCCGGTGTCTATGTAGTTGGCCAGAACACGCTTTGCAGCCGTAGCGTAAGCGTTTCCCGGCCCGATGATTTTACTGCACTTGGGGATGGTCTCGGTGCCGAACGCAACGGAGGCCACCGCCTGAATACCGCCCACCTTGTAGATTTCATGGATTCCAATCACCTTGGCCGCCGCGCAGATGGCGTCGTCCAGCCCCCCCTGTTCGTTTGGCGGGGTGACCACCACAATCTTTTCAACCCCCGCGACCACCGCCGGCACACCCAGCATCAAAAGCACCGACGGGAAGCTCCCCTTCCCGCGCGGGACGTAGAGACAGACGTCGGTGACCGGCGTGACCTTCTCGCCTGCCATGATCCCGTCGTCGACGTTGGTGAACCAGATTTCTTCCGGCATCTGCTCGCTGTGGAATTTTCTGATATTGCCCGCCGCGTATTCAATCGCCTCACGGGTCTCTTTATCAAGCCGTGCATAGCCCGCCTCGATCTCATCCTGCGTAACCGCGATGGCAGACAGCTTCACATGGTCAAATTTCTCGGTGTAGCGCAGCACCGCCTCGTCGCCGTTTTTGCGTACATCCTCCGAAATCTCCCGCGCCGTTTCCATATAGGCGCTGATGTCGGTTTCAGCGCGGCGCAGGATGGTTTGCTTCTGCTCCGCCGTCATATCCTTCAGCCGGAATCTATTCATACCTATCACCATTCCTTTTGTTCTTTGCAAATCACAGATGTTACTATTATACTGTATTACGACCTGCGAATCAAGGGACAAAATAGATAAATTTTTGTTTGTTTGGTAAGCGGCACCCGTCTTTGCCATTTCAACTGTTATGTTCCGCTTTTGAAACATAAGACAGATACGCATTGCGCATCCGTTTCAGATCCCTCTGCCGGATGGCGACGATATCTCCTGTTTTCAGTAAAAATTGTTTATCCGCCTGCTGGATATAATCCATATTTACCAGATAACTTTTATGGCAACGCAAAAAACGCCGGTCATTCAGTTCCTCCTCTATCGTATCGAGCTTTTTGTATATTGTATAAATTTCGCCGTTACTCCGGTGCAGGAGGCATCTGGCGTTGCAGCTTTCCGTATAAAGAATCTCCGAATACGGAATATTTATGATTTGCGAACGCATGCGGATGGTGTACTCGTAATTTGGTTTTTGGACGATCCGATCCATAATCACGCACAGCTTCTGGTAATCGTAGGGCTTCAAAAGGTATCCAGCCGCCGAAACATCGTAGCCGTCCACGGCGAATTCAGAAGTACAGGTAGTAAAGATGATGCTGCGATGATACCGAAGCTCCCGTAATTGGCGAGCCAGGTCGATTCCCAGCATGTCGCCCAGATAAATATCAAGAAAAACTGCATCAAAGCAGGCTCCGTCCTCTATCTCATAAAGCAGACCGGTTCCGGTTTCATATTCTGCTATAGCGATGTCCAGCAAATGTTCATCCGCATAACGTTTCAGCAGATAAAAAATCAGATCCCGGTCTATGGCACTGTCATCACAAACTGCGGCATTCATTATTCATATCAACTCCTGTGTTGTTCCGAGGCAGGCCAATGGTTATTTTTTTCCTTTTTCATTGATTTCTTTGACAATTTTATAATTTACCTCTTTTCATTCCTCAATATGGTATTATTATCACCCCGAAGGGAGGTGATAAAATGACAGTTTATGAAGCAGTCGAAGAACTCTTATGGAAGCCCGATACCGGAAGCTATACTGCGTTTGGTGTTCTGGGGAAGGTAAGCCGCAACGGAATGGTCGTTGAAACCATTTTTATTCCAAATGTTTTCCTTGACTCTGAGACAGCACGGCATTTTGTCAACACCTGTAACAAATCTCAATTGTCCATTTTACATTTATCAGAGGCCATTGAGGATGTGGTGCAGGCGATGTAAAACATGATGTTCTTTTTACGTCATTGTCTGTGTTACTTTTGGTTCGGTTACCTGAAACTCTTTCTGGCAGTAGGCCGATACGGTATCAAGAAATTCACCGACCGTCGGTCTGACCTCGTAGGTATAGCCGGTTATTGTTTCGTACCGTTCCCTGCAACCCCGCTTCCATGCTGCATCGAGCAACGTCCTGATATTTTTCTCAATGGATTTTGCTTCGACGTTAAACTCCGCGGCGATCACCTCATAGATGTTGCGGTTGATGTTCAATAAGCAGTCCTCGTTTTGAATCGACAGCTCTACCGCTCGCGATAATTGGCGAAATCCAGCATACTTACTGGGAACTCGCAGGTCCAACAAAACACGGTCAATAGTAGATTTCATTTTTGTTTCCTCCCTAATACTGGATTTTAAGGCAGCGCTGTGCGCGGAAAAAATTGGCTGCCAATAGTATTTTAAAATAAAAATTTGATTTTGACAAAAATTCGACCAAAAATTTACTTAAATCGACTATATATTTACATTTATCCACTTTAACATACACAAAAAACGACCAATACCAACCCAATTGACCAATGGGGAGAGACAATCAGGCCGGCGGTAAACGCGGCACGCAATCCGTTGCCAGAGCAGCCTGTTTTTATCGCAGAATCGACACGCAGCGGCATAAAAGGAGGGTTTCCCCCAAATACCCCTTTCACGCCGCCGGGATAATAATGTTACAAAAAGATTACGTAAACCTGGGTTCTTCCCCGCAAAGCCTTACTGCTCAACGGGTTTGTCCGTATTTCAACAATTCACAGCCCGGTATAACCAAAACTGTGGATAATGTGGATAACTTTGTGCATAACTCATTTTTCGGGGATATTTTGCTGT
>CABSMD010000066.1 GCA_902478725.1 uncultured Clostridia bacterium | reverse complement strand
TCCACATACCGCGCCGTTTTGATCTGGTTTTTCTCATCAGCCTTTTTCGCTTCCGCCGGTTTCTTGTCTTCCATCTTTTCCGGCTTTTCCTCTTTCGGATGGAAGATGGCTTCCAGATCCTCCGACTGGTTTTTCTGCGTATAATGCTCAAAGATGATATCCAGATCCCGTTCCTCCAGCGTTCCCATATGGTTTTTTAATACGATTCCGAACGGCTCCAGCAGAGCGATGATCTCTTTGCTGGAAACGCCCAGGTCTTTTCCTACTTCATAAACTCTCGGTTTTGACATCATAAAGCGTCACCCCCATTAATTTTGCCTTTCATTCCCTTGCGTATGGACTCCGCAAACCCTTTGTCGCAAACCGCAACGGCCGCGATCTCGCGCCGCCCGACTGCGTGGGCCAGCGTTTGCTTGTCTGCAAAATCCACCTGCTCGATTTGATAATACCTGCATTTATCTAAATACGCCTTGCGCGAGGATGCGGAGCAGTCCTCCGCCAGTAGCAGCAATTCTATCAAGCCGCCCCGCGCCGCGTCTGAAATTCGGTCCCATCCGACCGCTGTCCTGCCCGCACGGTGGGCAAGCCCCAGCGTTGTAAGAGCCTTATTCGGAATCATCGCCCAGCCCTCTTTCCAGTTCATCGTAAAGCGTGGGTGCGATCGCACAGGAGAAAGCGCGTTCGATGCGCTTGGCCTTGCGCGCCTTTTGTAAGCATTCCACGTCCCTGCAAATATATGCGCCGCGTCCCGCCTTTTTGCCCGTCGCGTCCAGCCCGATGCCATCCGTTTTGCTGTTAACGATGCGGACCAGTTCAGCCTTGGGCTTCATCTGCCCGCAGCCAATGCACATCCTTTGTGGAACCCGCTTCTGTTTCACCGTACTCACCCACCCTTTTAGACTTATTGCTCTGGTTCTGCTTCCACGGTTTCTTCTGCCGCAGACTCGCTCTTGATATCGATCTTCCAGCCTGTCAACTTTGCCGCCAAACAAGCGTTTTGCCCCTTCTTTCCGATCGCGAGGGAAAGCTGAAAGTCTGGCACGATCACATGGCAGGATCTGGTTTCTTCGTCGATATCCACCGATACGACCTGTGCGGGGCTAAGGCTTTCCTTAATATATTCCGCCGGATCGTCGCTGTATTTGACGATGTCGATCTTCTCTCCACGCAGCTCGTCAACGATCGTCTGCACCCTGCTGCCACGGTTTCCAACGCAGGCGCCGATCGGGTCGACGCTGCTGTCGGTCGAACAAACCGCGAGCTTGGTACGCGAGCCGGGGTCGCGGGAGATGCTCTTGATCTCCACCGTACCGTCGTGGATCTCAGGAACCTCGGTCTCAAACAGCCGTTTTACTAGACCTGTATGCGAGCGGCTCACCACGATGCGGGAGCCCTTTGTCGTCCGCTTGACCTCTGCGATGTAGAGCTTGATCCTGTCCCCAATCTGGTATACCTCACCCTCCACCTGCTCCTCAGGGGTAAGGACGGTTTCACTCGACCCGATTTCAACGATCACATTCCTGCGTTCAATCCGCCGGACCACGCCGGTGACCAGCTCATGCTCCAAAGAGGAAAACTGATCGTACACCATGTCGCGCTCCGCCTCGCGGATTCTCTGCACGACAACCTGCTTCGCCGTCTGCGCGGCGATACGCCCATAGGATTTTGGCGTAACGTCGTATTCGATCACATCGCCTATCTCGTACTTTTTGCTATAGCGGCGCGCATCGGCAAGGCTCATTTCCAGCTGGTCGTTTTCGACCTCCTCCACCACCGTTTTGCTGGCCAGAATTTTAATCTCGCCCGTTTCCCGATCGATGGTGACACGAATCTGCTGATTGGGGCCGTAATCCTTTTTATAGGCTGTAATCAGCGCCGCCTCCACCGCTTCGAGTAAAATGTCCTTGCTGATATTCTTCTCTTTCTCAATCTGATCCAACGCCAATATAAATTCCGCGTTCATTTTTCCGGTTTCCTCCCTTAATCATCACTATGACAAAATTTGACTTACACAGACACAAACGAATACCTTTACAATATCACCGAAAGCCGGATGTCGGCCACCTTTGACTTTTCGATCTTTCGCTCGTTCCCATCCTCCAAACGAACCGCAATCACACCGTCCTGATACCCTAAAAGCGTACCGCTAAGCGATTTTTTGCCCTCATACGGGGCATAGAGCTTGATGTCGACCTCCTTGCCGACGGCATCCGCGAAATGCTGGTCGCGCGAAAGCTTGCGATCCAGGCCCGGAGACGACACCTCCAGATAATAACTTTGTGAAATCGGGTCCTTAACGTCGAGCAAATCGCTCAAGGAACGGCTCACCGCCTCACAGTCGTCGGTCGTCACGCCCCCGTCTTTGTCAATGTAGACCCGCAGATACCAATCGCCGCCTTCCTTGACGTATTCCACATCGTAGATGCTACAGCTATTTTCAAGCGCAATGGGCTCAGCCATTTCCCATACCAATTTTTCAATCTTAGCCAAATGGATTCTCCTCTCAACCGCCGGCAAATATCCATCCGCCTCAAGCGCGGTGCCAACCGTTAGCAATAAAATTCCCCGTTACAAACATGAATGAGTGGGCAAATACCCACTCATCCTCTCGCCAAATCTCTCACTTTGAATCAGTATATCACAAACAAGAAAATATTGCAAGCTTTTTTTACTTTTCAAACAGGATATTTGCCTCAAAGCATTTGACAGTATCCCGCTCGCCAAAGCAATAATAGCCGTTTTCAATCTCGCCGCGGTGCAGGTTCATCGTTTCACCGAGCCTGAGCTCGTTATGGTAAACGATCACCATCTTTCGGATCCGCCGGTCTTTGATATTCTCTACCATGTCGCAAACCACATCGGCGTATTCCGCGTTGTTGAGGTGCCCGTTTAAATCAACCTTTGAATAGGCCGCCAAAAAGCACCCACAGGGCTGCGTTTCGCAGGGGATGATCTCCACGCTGTCATGCTTTTTGGGCGGAGATTCCAAAAACGGGTAATCAAAACCCTCCGGCGCGCGTCGGGTGATCCTCCGGCTTGTGGTGTCGATTAAAATCCAGCGAGAGTCCACCGTTGCCAAAAGCCTGCCGTTTTCGTCATACGCCTCGTTATAGCGATGATAGCTTGCCCGTACAGGGGCATACGGTCTTGTAACCAGCTTTATTTTTTGTTCCTCAGCAATAGTCTGATGGATCTCGACCGATACCCGCGTCATAAGAAATGCGGTGTGCAGGCGGCTATGGTGCGCGGCGTCTATCCCAACGATGTTGCTGTGCTCGTGGCTGATCTGTTCCACCTGACGAAGCAGGGAACTGACCTTCAGCGTACTGTTCAGATCACATTCAAAGCGTTTGACCGTCCAATCCTTTTCATAAAATTTCTCAATATTCCCTGTCATGCTTTTCATCATCCTCTTTCAACAATGGAGATTAAAACAATGTCATCTGGCTGGATTCGTCCATCCCGTCCAGGCAGCCCTGCGCCCGCAGCGCCTCGACCACTGTTTTGGTCAGCTTCGCGCGCACCTGCATATCCTCGATAGACATGAATTCCTCTTCCTCCCGTGCCTCGACGATGTTTCTTGCAGCGTTGGTACCCAACCCATTTAAGGCATTCAGCGGCGGGAGTATCTTACCGTCTACGCACTGGAACCGTGTTGCGTCCGACCGTTTGAGGTCGATCGGCAGGAAAGAGAATCCACGGCAGTACATCTCCACACACATCTCTAAAATCGTCGCCACATTTTTTTCTTTCTGGCTCGCGCCGTTGCCCTTGGATTCGTATTCCGCCAATGTCCTTTTAGCAACGTCGACGCCCTTGCACATCAGTTCGGCGTCAAAATCGTCCGCGCGAACCGTGAAGTAGGTCATATAAAACTCGATCGGGTAATGCACCTTACAATAAGCGATCCGAAACGCCATCATGACATAGGCGACCGCGTGCGCCCGCGGGAAGAGGTATTTGATCTTTTTACAGGAATTGATATACCATTCCTCCACATGGTTTTCCCGCATCAGCGCCTCCTGTTCAGGCGACAGGCCCTTGCCTTTTCGGACACTTTCCATAATCTTAAAAGAATCCAGGTTCGGCAAGCCCTTGCGGATCAGCGCACCCATAATATCATCGCGCGCACAGATGACCTCGGATAATGTTAACCCGTCATTGACGATCAGGTCCTGCGCGTTGCCCAGCCACACGTCCGTCCCGTGGGACAGGCCGGAAATCCGCACCAGCTCGGAAAAGGTGGATGGTTTGGTGTCCTCGAGCATCTGCCGGACGAACTTCGTACCGAACTCCGGCACGCCAAACGTGCCGACCTTGCTGTTGATCTGCTCCGGCGTCACGCCAAGGGCGGAGGTGCCGACAAAAAGGCTCATCGTATCCGGATCGTCCAACGGGATCGTCGTGGCGTCAAGCCCGGTTAAATCCTCCAGCATCCGGATCGCGGTCGGATCGTCGTGTCCGAGTATGTCAAGCTTTAACAGCCTGCCGCTGATCGAGTGGTAATCAAAATGGGTGGTGATAATATCCGAATCCCGGTCGTCCGCCGGATGCTGGATCGGGGTGAAAAAGTATACCTCGTTGTTGCGCGGTACGATCATGACCCCGCCGGGGTGCTGCCCCGTCGTGCGCTTGACGCCGGCGCAGCCGGCTACCAGGCGGTCCACCTCCGCCTTATTGAGGTATTGCCCGGTCTTTTCGATGTATTTTTGCACGTAACCATACGCCGTTTTATCCGCAACCGTACCGATCGTGCCGGCGCGGAACACATGTCCTTCGCCGAATAATTCTTCGGTGTATTTGTGGGCTACACTCTGATAGTCCCCCGAAAAATTGAGGTCGATATCCGGCTCTTTGTCCGCGTTGAAACCCAAAAAGGTTTCAAACGGGATATCGTGACCGTTTTTGCTCAACTTTTCCCCGCAGTTGGGACAAACCTTGTCCGGCAGGTCGTAGCCGGAGCTATAGGAACCGTCGTCAATGAACTCGGAGTATTGGCATTCGTCGCAGATATAGTGCGGCATGAGGGAGTTGACCTCGGTAATGCCCGCCATAAACGCGATCAGGGAGGAGCCGACCGAACCACGCGAACCAACCAGATAGCCGTCGGACAGCGATTTTGCCACCAACCGCTGCGCGATCATATACATTACGGCAAAACCGTTTTTCACAATCGGCTCCAGCTCGCGTTCCATCCGTTTTGCTACCACCTCCGGCAGGGGATCGCCATAAATGCGCTTTGCTTTTTCGTAGCACATTGTGGTCAACTCTTCCTCCGCCCCTTCCATTTCAGGCGGATAGGTCTCGTCTGGAATCGGTTTGATTTCCTCGATCATGTCCGCGATTTTGTTGGGGTTTTCCACCACCACCTCATAGGCCTTTTCCTTGTTGAGATAGGTGAACTCCTCGAGCATCTCGTCGGTGGTACGCAGGAAAAGCGGCGCCTGCTTGTCCGCGTCGTCAAAGCCCTGGGCCGTCATCAGCACACGGCGGTAAACCGCATCCTCCGGGTTTAAAAAGTGGACGTCACAAGTTGCTACCACCAGCTTGTTCAACTTTTCCCCCAGTGCGATGATCTTTTTGTTGATGTCGATCAGGGCCTCCTCGTTTGGCACCGTGCCATTTCGGAGCATAAAAGCGTTATTGCCCAGCGGCTGTATTTCGAGATAGTCATAAAAGCGTGCGATCGCCTCAACCTCATCCTCCGGTTTTCCGCCCAAAATTGCGCTATACAGCTCTCCTGCCTCACAGGCAGAACCGAGCAGTAAGCCCTCTTTGTACTTTAAGTATAAGCTTTTCGGGACGCGCGGCGTCCGGTAAAAATAATTCAAATGCGATTCCGATATAATTTTGTATAGATTTTTCAAGCCCACGCTGTTTTTGGTCAGGATGATCGCGTGGTATGACTTCAGTTTTTTAATATCAGCCGCGCCGGACAGTCTGGAGTTGATCTCCTGTGCGCGGGTGAGGCCCATCTCTTTTAACATGGCAAAGCACTTGATCAAAATCTCACCCGTCGCGCGCGCGTCGTCGCAGGCACGGTGATGGTTTACCAGACTCACCCCTAAGTGTTTTGCGATAATATTCAGCTTATGCCTTTGCAGCTGTGGGAACATGGCGCGCGACAGCGACAGTGTGTCCAGCACGGCGTTGCTGATCTTCCTGCCCTGTTTCTCACAGGCGCGGCGGATAAACGACATGTCAAAATCCGCGTTGTGCGCGACCAATACCGCATCTTTGGTAAATTCCAAGAATTTTGGAAGAATGACATCGATCCCGGGCGCATCCGCCACCATCTCGTCGGTAATTCCAGTCAGTTCGGTGATGTTGGTGGGTATCCTGACACCAGGATTGACAAACTCCGAAAAGACCTCGGTTACCCTGCCGCCCGTTACCCGCACCGCGCCGATCTCAATGATCTGATTCTGTACTGCGCTGAGGCCGGTCGTTTCGATGTCAAACACAACATACTCTCCGTCAAGACCGGCGTCGGTCTCACCCGATACGATGGATACGCCGTCGTTTACGATATAGCATTCCACGCCGTAAATAACCTTAATGTCCCTCTTTTTGGCGGCCAGATGCGCATCCGGAAAAGCCTGGATCACGCCGTGGTCGGTAATCGCGATCGCCTTGTGCCCCCATTCATCGGCGCGCTGTATGATGTCGCCGACCGAGCTCAAGCCGTCCATTGCGCTCATTTTGGTGTGGCAATGCAACTCGACCCGCTTCTTCTCCGCCAAATCCAGCTTCTTCTGTTTTTCCTGCAGCATGATGTCGTTGATCATGACAACAACCTCGTTGTCGAATTTGTCTTCCGACAGGTCGCCTTTGACGCGGATGCGCGCGCCCTTTTTGATGCCGTTATCGATTGCCGCGCCCGCGTTTTTGTCACATATGATCTTACAGTTGATCGAATAGGTATTGTCGGTGATGCTGATGATGTAAACCAGCATACCACGCCGGGTCTCCCGCTTTTCCAGCTTGAAAATGTCTCCCTCGACAACGATCCTGCCGTAATCGCGCCCCACGTCGCGAAGCGGGACAGGGTCACCCTTAAACGGCTTTCCGTACACAGCCGCGCCCGCTTTTGGCTTTTCCGCCGGCGCACGATTATTGGACAGAGCCTGCGCGACCATCCTGGCCTGCTCGTCATTTCTTGACTTTACAAAGGTGGAAACCTTCTCTTTTTCCGGTTCCGGCGAGATGGGCGATCCTTCCCGGCCTTGGCCCGAGGCGGAATCGCCCGACTTTTTAACTTCGCCGGTGCTTACGGACTTTTCCATCCCTACAATATCTTTCTTTTCTCCCAACCCTTTCGGTTCTTCGGCTTTGGGTACAGCCTCTGCCGTTTCTTCCGATTTCTGCCGTACGGTAATCTTCATCCGGTTCAGCCGCAGCTTTTGCGCAATGCGCTGTTCCAGTTCGCTAAGAGCATTTTCCTCTACCGCCTGTGCGCATTGCAGCACCAAATGGATGCTGCGCTGTGCGATATGTATTTTGGAATCCGGCAGGATTTCCGCTTCTCTGATCACAGACGGAACCGGCACCCCCGGGATAAATTCAATAAAATCCTTCATACGTGTTGTGTCTCCCTTATCACATGTTCTTTCCTTATGGCAAAGCCGCTTTTCACAATTGGCTCGATCATCCGTTTTCTATGCTCCGTCATCGCGGAATCCTACATTCTCTCGATCTCGGCCATCAGTTCCCGCACAATGTCGGCTTCGGCCACCTTACGGACACTCTTTCCTTTTTTAAACAACAGGGCGTCTCCCTTGCCGCCGGCAATGCCGATATCGGCGTCCCGCGCCTCGCCGGGACCGTTGACCGCACAGCCCATGATGGCGACCTTGATATTTTTTTTGCAGTTTTTCAGCAGCTCGCCCATCTGCTCCGCGATCGGGATCATATCGATGTTGCAGCGTGCGCAAGTCGGGCAGGATACGATCCTTACCCCTTCGTTGCGCAGACCGCAGGCCTTTAAAATCTCGATAGCCACGGTAACCTCCTCCACCGGGTCCGCCGTGAGCGATACGCGGACGGTGTCGCCGATGCCGTCTAGCAGCAAAGCGCCGATGCCGACCGAGGATTTCACCGTGCCGGCAAACCTGGTTCCCGCCTCGGTCACCCCCAAGTGGAGTGGATACGCACAACGCTCCGCCATCAGGCGGTAAGCCGCGACGGTATCTGAAACATCCGACGCCTTCAGTGAGATAACGATGTCGTCAAAACCGCACTGTTCCAGCAATCGCATGTGGGAAAACGCACTTTCCACCATTGCCTCCGGGCATGGACGGCCATACTTTTCCACAAGCGCCGGTTCGAGGGAGCCGCCATTTACCCCGATCCGGATTGGGATCCCCTTCTGCTTCGCCGCCTGCGCGACCGCCTCCACACGCTCCTTTGAGCCAATGTTACCCGGATTAATCCTGATTTTGTCTATTCCGCGCTCGATACATAAAAGTGCAAGCCGGTAATCAAAATGGATGTCCGCCACCAGCGGGACGGAAATCTGCTCCTTGATTTTGTCGATGCAGCGGGCGGATTCCCCATCCGGCACCGCCACGCGCACCAGCTCACACCCGGCAGCCTCCAGCCGATGGATCAGCGCGACGGTCGATGCGACATCCTTTGTCTTCGTATTCGTCATCGATTGTATCGAAACCGGCGCGCCACCACCAATAGAAAGCGCTCCGGCCATAACCCTTTTTGTTTTCATATCAAAATCCTCACCTTGTATCGCGTTTTCAAGCTACCGCTTTATACCCCGCATCTTATCCGCCGAACAGCCCCCTGAGCTTATCCCAGACGTCAAGCTTTATAATATCGCTCCACGTCACCACGATCATCAAAATCATCAACAAAACCAAACCGATAAAATGCACCATCCCCTCCCGTTCAGGATTCAGCGGCTTTCGCCGAATGATCTCGATAATCAGAAAGAGAATGCGTCCGCCATCAAGCGCCGGAATCGGAAGCAGGTTAAAGACCCCCAGATTAATGGTAATCAGCGCCATAAACGATAATAAGTCTAAAAATCCAGCACGCGCCGACTGTCCGATCTGGTTGACGATCCCGACCGGTCCTGACATCTCATTTAAGCCGACCTTGCCCTGTATGAGCTGCCCCAGCGAATAGATCACAACATCTATCGTAAACCACGACTGGTAGTAGGCGTATTTCAATACATTCCATACTGTTTTTTGGTCCTCCCGCGCACGGTAGCCAAAAAAGTATTGATTCACCGTTATTTCATTTCCGTTTGCGTCAACTGATTTTCCTTCTTGCAGCATAGGAGTGATCCGTTTGGTAATCTTTTCTCCATTGCGGTTGAGCACAAGCTCGGCTTCCTGCCCTTCGGTTTTGAAGAGTTCAAACCGCACCTCGCTGGCCAAATGGACCCGCTTGCCATTCACCCTGACAATTTTGTCTCCCGGCTGCAAGCCCGCCTCCATTGCCGGCGAATTGTCAATCACCTCGCCGATCACATTAAAGCCAATGTCCCCCGGAACCGCACTGATGATAACGATATAGATCACCAAGCCCAGTATGACATTCATCAGCGCGCCGGATACCATAACCAGTAGCCGCGCCCAAACACTCTTATTGCACAGCGCGTCGGGATTGTCCGAATTTTCATCTTCACCCTCCATACTGCAGAACCCGCCGATCGGCAAAAGCCGCAGGGAATACGCGGTACCTCCTTTTGTAAAGGAAAAAAGCTTCGGCCCCATTCCGATCGCAAATTCATGCACCTTGACGCCGACGCTCTTTGCCGCGATCAAATGTCCGGCTTCATGTACCGCGATAATGATCCCAAATACCAAAACTGCCGCTATAATTGTTAAAATCATATCATCAACTGCCTTTCCGCCCTGTCATTCACAGTCTATATGGCTTTTATCAGCCTATCCTATTCCCCTAAGTCCGGGATGTTTTTTCAAAAGAAACTCCCTCGCCCAGCGGTCTGTTTCAAAAATATCGTCCAAAGTGGGCGATTCAACCGGTCGATGCGCATTCATAGCCTCCCCGACCAGCTCGGCAATCCCCAAAAAAGAAAGCCTGCCGCGCAAAAACGCATCGACTGCGGCCTCATTCGCCGCATTCATCGCCGCCGGCATTGTGCCGCCGGTATGAAGCGCGCTGTAAGCGAGCGCCAGACAGCGGAAGGTCTCGCAGTCCGGCTGTCCGAAGGTCAGGGATGGATAGTTTGTAAAATCTACTGCTGGCACAACGCTCTCTAACCGCTTTGGATAGGTCAGCGCAAGCTGGATCGGGATTCTCATATCCGGAATACCCATCTGCGCGATGACCGAATTGTCACAAAACTCCACCATGGAGTGAACGATGCTCTCGCGGTGTACCACAACCTCGATCTGCTCCGGTTTCACATCAAACAGCCATTTCGCCTCGATCACCTCCAGCCCCTTATTCATCAGAGTTGCCGAATCGATCGTGATCTTCCCGCCCATATCCCAGTTGGGGTGACGCAGCGCCTGCTCCACCGTAACGGTTTGCAGTTCTTCCCTGCTTTTCCCATAAAAAGGGCCGCCTGAGGCGGTAAGCAGGATCCTTTTAACAGTCCTTTCGTCTCTCCCCGCATTGCCGTCCGCCCGGGTATCTGCACTCGTATTCTTGCTGCCGATTGCGTGCAGGCACTGAAAAATCGCCGAGTGCTCGCTGTCAACCGGCAATATCCTGACGCTATTGTCTGCTATTTCCCGCATCACTATACTGCCGGCCGTGACAAGGGTTTCCTTGTTGGCCAGTGCAATGTCCTTCCCGCTTCGGATAGCCGCAAGCACAGGCTTTAACCCAATGCTGCCAACCATTGCGGCCACCACCATATCGGCTTCCGGCAGCACCGCAGCTTCCATCAATCCATCCATGCCGGAGACCACGCGCACAGTGGTATCCTGTACCCGCGTGCGCAAATCCTTTGCGGCGGACTCATCATATACCGCGCACAACACCGGATGAAACCGCCTGATCTGCTGCTCGAGCAGGGTAATGTTGCGGTTTGCCGCAACGGCCAGTATCCGTACCGAATCCA
>CABSMD010000065.1 GCA_902478725.1 uncultured Clostridia bacterium | reverse complement strand
TAAGAGACAGGTTTTTGGTGCGCCGGCTTAAGATCTGGATGACACGCTCGATTTCCTTATCGCGCCCAATGACCGGGTCAAATTTATCCTCCCGCGCCATCTGTGTCAAATCACGGCCAAACTGCTCGATGGTAGGTGTCTTTTTGTTTGACGCACTCCTTCCCGAAGAGCCTTGCCGTGCCGCTCCGCCCTGATTGAATTCGTTGACGATGTCGCTGAATACCTTTTGGATATCCACGCCAAGCTCGCTCAGGATGCGAAGAGCAATGCTTTCGCCCTCCCGCAGGATAGCAAGCAGAAGGTGCTCTGTTCCGATATAATTATGTCCCATACGACTTGCTTCCGCATAGCTGATTTCTATGATCCGTTTGGTACGCGGCGTCATCCCGCTGACCGGTTCCCCGGTCGGTGCGGCCGTGCCGATCAAACGGCTGATCTTATCGGTAATCGCCTCAGCGGTTACGCCGTTTTCCCGTAAAACCTTAGAAGCGACTGAATCCTCTTCCTTGATTAAGCCAAGTATCAAATGCTCGGAACCGATATAGTTGTGGCCCAGCTCCATTGCGCTTTGCTGTGCTTTTTCCAAGGCCGACTGCGCTTTTTGTGTAAATCTGTTATCAAAATATGCCATACTATTCACCCTTTCTCAATTCGTTTATCGTAGTTGTTCTCTGATATAATTGGCTCGTTCAAAATCCCTCTGCTGTGGGGTCAAATCCTGCCCGCAGCGCTTGGTAATCCCGCCGGGCTGTGCCTCTACGGATAATTGATTCAACTTTTCCGCACTCACATTTCCTATTATACCCATATTTACGCCCAATCTAACATCGGAAATCAGTTTCATAAGTTCCTCTGTGGTCATCAACTGTGCGTTCTGCAAAAGTCCATAGGACCGCCAGACGCGGTCACCCAACTGCATGATGTTTTCATCTGCCAGCCGTTTACGCAGGTCCAGTTCACGTTCGATCAATCCTTCGGTGATGGATTGCAGATTGTGCAGGGTATCCGCCTCTGACAGGCCAAGCGTAATCTGGTTGGATACCTGAAAGATGTTGCCAAGCGCCTCGCTACCCTCGCCATAGATACCACGCACCGCGATTCCCATCTTAGAGACAGCATTAACGGTATCGTGAATCGCTCCGGTACTGCAGAGCGCCGGCAGATGAACCATCACAGACGCGCGCATTCCCGTACCAACGTTGGTCGGGCAGCTGGTCAGATACCCTAATCTTTCGTCAAAGGCATAATCCAGACGTTCCTCCAGCAAATCGTCGATCCGGTCCGCCGTTTTGTAGGCTTCTTCCAATTGGAATCCCGGCATCATACATTGGATTCGCAGATGATCCTCTTCGTTTACCATGATACTTACCGATTCGTCACGGGAGAGCATCACGGCCGCGCCGGTGCCTTTGGAAGCCAGTTCCGGGCTTATGAGATGTTTTTCTACCAGCACCTGCTTTTCAACAGAAGAAAGCTTTTCTAATTCGATACAATCGATCGGGTCGGACGAAATCAGAACTGCTTCCCTGACATTTGCTATCAGTTCTTCCTTTTGCTTCTGATCCATCCTGCCGGGAAACGGGTATTTGGTCAGATTTCGGGCCAGCCGCACCCGGCTGCTTAAGACCACTTCATCCTTTGGCCCTTTCGCAATCCACCATTTCATCTTCAGCTCTCCTTTCCGTTTTCCAAATCCTTAATTTTATCTCTAAGTTCGGCGGCACGCTCAAACTCCTGTTCTTGGATCGCCGCGTTCAATTCGCCCGTTAATTTCTCAATTTCACTTTTGACCCGCAGCTGCCCGCCGCCCCGCCTGGGTATCTTTCCAATATGACGGCTGTTGCCATGAATCCGTTTGACCACCGGCATCAGATTATCAAAAAAGGCGTCATAGCAGTCATGGCATCCTATTTTCCCATTATTGGAGAATTCATTTAATGTCATTCCGCAATGCGGGCACCTGACTTCCGGCATTTCCTGGCGGAAAGTATGCTGGAACAGGCTGGGCAAAAAGTCTCCGAATGGTTGCATGATGCCGATGTTCATCTCCTTAGCGCATTCCTCACATAAATAAATCTCTTTCTGCTGATTATTGACGACCTCCTTATAATGGACGGTTGCCGGTCTTTGGTTACATCTGTTGCACAACATCATTACTACCTCCTGTTCTCACTGGTTCTCTAAATGAGCTTTACCAGCATGTTTTTAAATATATTTGCCCGAATCAAGTCTTTTTGCGGCTGCGGAACCTGCAGCGATTTATCACTGAGCGCCGCCAGCATGAGTTCCGCCTCCCTTTTTGAGATATAGCCGTTTTCATAAAAGTTTTTGACAAACACCTCTGCTGTTAACTGGTTGATGCTGTTGCCAATCGAATTAATAATATGCATCATATAGTTGCTTTTGGTCATCTGTACCTTTCTAATCTTGATCGAGCCGCCCCCACCCCGCCGGCTTTCCACGACATAGCCATTTTCAGCGGTAAAGCGCGTCGCGATTACATAATTAATCTGAGACGGCACACAGTTGAATTTGCCCGCCAGCTCATTGCGTTGAATTTCAATCTCTCCTTGATACTGATCGATCATCTCCATCAGAAATTGTTCAATTACATCGCTTATCTTCAAGGGTATCTCTCCTAAATATGACTTTGACTTTCTTTGACCTTAATAATAGTATAACACCCTTTTTTAAAAAATACAAGAGGTTTTTAAAAATTTTTTCATAAAATTATAAAATCCGGCAGGTGCATCCCCTACCGGATTTCGACCGTTGTGAGGCCGTATTTCACGGCGACCCGGTCTAATATCTTTAAAAATTGCTTCCCCAGAACAAAAAGTAAAACCGCATTGGCAATTGCATGGGCGGCGTCATGCGGAATTGAGGTAATACAATAAGCAACATAGCTCATAGCGGTCAGTTCCAGCCCGCCGGTAAAAGCCCAAAGATTCATAATCCAGCCAAACAGAAAGCCCCATAAGATACCGTAAACGGAACAAATATACCGGTTTTTACGCAATATCCCGGAAAGGAGGCCGGAGAGCAGTCCCATCATCCCCCATGCGAACATCTGCCATACGGTCCATGGCCCCTGCCCCAGTATCAGGTTTGATACAAGCGCGCAAACCGCACCGGTCATAAATCCCATTTCCCCGCCAAATACAATGCCGGTCATAATAATGATAAAGGAGGCCGGCTGGACGCTTGGGATTGATGCAAAAAGAATCCGCCCGGCAGACGAAAGCGAAGCCAGCAGCGCAATCAAAACAATCTTTTCCGTCTGCACATACCGGGTTTCAAACAGGGTAAAAAAGATCAGAATCACGCCGCATACCCCAATCAGCAGCGGCAGCATGAAACTACCGCCCGATCGAAAAACCGAAATGGCCAACGCCGCAAGTATTGCTGTCAGTCCGGTAAAAAGGAAGGCTTTTTTACACCGCATAGCCGTATCACATCCTCATATAAAATCGCCGGGATATCCGGCTTTGGCATAGCTTTATGGATTGGCGTGGTATAATAGCGGTTTTCACAGAAAAACCGCTTTGGCTCCTGCAAAAACGCGATCTCTCCGTCAAACAGCATAGCGCAGCAGTCGGCATAATCCGCCGCAAACTCCAGGTCATGCGTCGCCGCCACAATGGTTTTGCCGGATTGCTTTAAAAGACGTGCCACTATGCGTTTGCTGTATGGGTCAAGGCCCTTTGTCGGCTCGTCCAGCAAAAGAATATCCAGGTCCTGTAGCAAAAGAGAAGCCAGCGCGACCTTTTGCTTTTCGCCACCGCTGATATCATAAGGATGCCTGTCTATTAAATGGAAAATATCGAACGCCTGAATCACTGAATCCTCTTCGGCTTTTCCGCAGAGCGCTAGCTCTTCACGTACCGTATCGGCTATAAAATAGGTATTAGGATCTTGGGGCAGATACCCGATTTTAGGTTTTTTCTCCCTCCAAGTACTCATCCTTACCGCGCCGGAGGCGGGCTTTAAAATACCAGCCAAAAGTTTTAAAAGGGTGGATTTTCCACTCCCGTTCCCACCCAGGAGACATAAAAAGTCCCCGTTGTTGACAGTTAGCTCTAAGTTTTTGAGAACATAGGTGCCTGTATCATAGAAAAAAAGAAGATTTCTGGTCTTGATCTGGGCGGTACCTCCTGCTTTCCCCTCTTCCTGTGGAGTTTGTAATAACGGCGGAAGCAGTGCTTTTAGTTCTTTTGGGGTAAAGCAGGTTTTGTCAGCAATGGTTTGGGAGCATCGCGGAATGGATGGTATAAACAGGACATGCTCCGCGTCTTTTTTGATCCATATCTCCTTTGTAACCGCCAAGGGCGTACCGCAATAGCAAACCCTTCCCTCATCTAACAAAGCGATCCGGTCTGCCAAAGTCACCACCTCATCCAGCTTGTGCTCGGTAACAAGAATGGTTACGCTAAATTCCTCATTAATTCGTTGCAGTAGATCCCAAAATTCACGCGCCGCGATCGGGTCAAGCTGTGAAACAGGCTCGTCCAGCAATAACAGCCGCGGCCGCATCATCAGTGCGGCACACAGGGAAGCAAGCTGCTTTTGCCCGCCGGACAGGCTGTTTACGTCGCGGTGGAGCAGTTCTTCCATCCCGAAAAAAGAGACGGTTTCCGCCATCCGTTTTTTCATTACATCGCTTGGCAATCCCATATTTTCCATCCCAAAAGCCAGATCGTGCAGAATACTGCCCGTCACCAGCTGGGTTTCCGGATTTTGAAACACGACGGCGATATCGGCGGAAGGAATGGTTCTTATGATCTTCCCCGTGCGCCGCCCGGGTGGAGCAATTTCTTCCTTAATGCAGTGCAAAAGGGTGGATTTTCCAGAACTGGATGCACCACAGAGGGCAAATATCTCCCCTTCCTCTATATCGAGAGAAATCTCTTGCAATACGGGTTTGCCGGCCGGGTAGGAAAAAGAAAAATTTTCAAACGAAATCAATAGGCTAACCTCCTTCGGAGGGATGTAAAAGCTTCTATTACAAATGGCATCAACAAAAAACAGAATAAAGCGGTCAGCGCCAGGCAGTCGCCGGTCTGAAAACCCGGGATCGGCAAGCCGCGCAGTACACGGTAGGTACCGCCTCCCAGTATTTTATAATACACCAAAGCACAGTAGCATACCAGCAGGAGCGCGATGCAGAGCGCATCGGGCCATACAAAACGATATACCCGGTAGCTGGTACGCCGGTGTGTTCCGTAAGCCTTGGCCTTAAGAGCCTGTGAAATCTGCATTCCCTCCTCCAGCGTCCAGGACGTCAGGCAGGACAGCAGCCGGCCGGCCTTTTTGATCCTATGCTTACCCACAATGGCGTTACCCCTCGTTTTTTGAACCTGTAGCAGCATCGTCCCGCGCCGCTGGAACAACTGTACAAAGCGCAGCGACATACTGGTAACAAAAGCCGTTTTAGGTACAAAACGCGAAAACAGGTAAAGAAACCGTTCGCTGTCGATCAGACGGTTAAACATCGAGAAGGCCGCGAGCATATTGAGAATCATCAGCATCGTCAAAAAACCGTAAACGATGGCCTCCAGCGTCACGGGATTATCGAGCAGATAAAACAGGATTACCCTCCCCCTGTGATTCGTGAGAGGCGTGATCAGAAAGACAAAAAGGGCTATCAGCAAATAGCCCTTTAACAGCCGTAATGTCCGGAAAAATCCAGAATAATAGAACAACAGGGATAAGCTCACTGCAAATACAGGAATCAGAAAATAAGGATTTGAAAACATAAATCCAAAACTGAACAGGCCAAGCATATAAACAAGCAGCACCGCCGGATGCATATTACCAAACCGCGATTGCAGCAGATTTACAGATTCTCCCCCCGTTTGGTGGTATATACCCATCGGATCACATCCCCTTCTTTCACCTGATACGAGCCGCAGCTGACGTTGACAAACTCCCCGTTTACGCTGAACATCCAACCGCTTTCCGGTCCCTCATCGAATTCATACAGGTTGTCGATCCCAATGACATAGGCGGTTGCAGCGGTTCCCTCAAACTCCATCTGGATGCCGCGGGAACGGGTTTGATTTTTAAGGATATCAAAAACGGTATCCCCATCGCTTATCTCCACCTGCGTGGCCGGCAGGATATCCCCCTTGCCGTTAAAAATGCTGAAGGTGACGGTCTTGGCGACTGGTGTGACGGGTTCCTGAACCGGCTGGGATTCATTTACATGGGCTTCCTCCTGTTGCTCCTGTGATTCCGGCGCGGGAGCAACAGGAGCGGTACCGGCAGGCGTAGCAGGAGTCGTGTCCACTGCGGGTTTTTCCTCACTTTTCGCCTGTTCGCCTGACTCCTCCTCTGCTTTCGTATCAGTATCCTGCGCCGGACTGTCACTCTGTACAACCGCCGGTGTGGAAACAGCGGCAGAAGGTGATGGTGACTGGGATGGCTGTTCCTTACCCTTGCCACATCCGACTAGGAACACGGAAAGGGTAAGGAACAATATAAATATTCTATATTTTTTACGCATCATAGTCCTGTCACCTCTCACGAAGGATTGCCCTCATAGAGCTTGACCATGACCACTATGGCCATCTCGCGGGTCGTAAACTCCTGTGGTGAGAACCAGCCGTCACTTCCCAGCATGATACCGTTTTGGTATACAGCCACGACTGCATCCTTCGCATAGGGGCTGACCGCATCCCCATCCTTTAAGTCTAAGGTTTGTATATCGCCCGCCAGTTGATAAGCGTTGGCGATGATAACCGCCATATCCTCCCGGGTGATCGGCTGGTCGGGCGCAAACACTCCATCGCCTACACCATGAATCAGTCCGTTTTCATAAGCCTTTAAAACATAGGGCGTATACCAGGAGCCTTCCGCGACATCTGCGAACACAGGCGTAAAGGAATCTGTCTTTCCCAAGCCCATTGTCTTAAGAAGCAAAACGACAAATTCCGCGCGGGTCAGGTTATCCAGCGGAAGGCACTGATTGGACTCGTTTCCGTTTAATATGCCATACTCCTTTGCGCGAATGATAAAATCCACTGCCCAATCTGAAACGTCGTCCATATCGGAAAAGGCCTGCTCCGGCTGTGGCTCGGCAGGATCAAGCGTAGCGTCAAAGTTATAGATACCGCCCTTTCCCTGGGTGTATAGCCGATACGCGCTCAACGCCAGCAACGCCTGTTCGGTGGCTATGGCGTTTGACGATTCTCCCGCGATATGGGCAAAGCCACCGTCGGTATTCTGATAGCCCAGTAGGATGTCAAGCAGAGTTTTACCATTTTTTACAAAACGGGAATCCTTGGCGTCAATCCCCAGCTCCGCCAGCGCGACGATGATCTGCGCTGTGCTTTCCGATGTCTTATCGCTGCCGTACCCATGGGTACCATCGCTGTTTTGTGTGTTGACCAGATAGGCAATGGCCCGGTCGATCCTCTCGCTCTGCCCAGCCTTATAAGGGGCTAGAGCGGCCAGAGCCATTGCTGTGATGTCGATCTCTGAAGCGCCCCCTATCGAAAGCGCAAAACCGCCGTCGCTGTTTTGGTAATTGACCAGCTCATCCACGATCTTGTCCGGCGTCCAAAGAGCATCCTCTGGTAATGCTCCCTCAGCGCTTAATACCAACAGGGAAAAGATATAGCCGTTGGCGCCCTGCTTGGCGATCTCTGGATTGTTATAGATTTTTTCCAATATATTAAAGCCCGCAAAGTCTGTCAGTGATCTGCCCGTCCGCTTGAGCAGCAGAGCCAGACCGGCATAGTCGGTCGCAAGTCGCAAGTTCCCGCCCTTTTCGGTCAGTTCGGCCGCAAGCGCATCAAAATAGCTCTGCGGAATTTCCTGACTGTTTACCGCCAGGCCATAAAGAGCCCACTTTGACAGATCGGTTTTCCCATTGTAATAGTTTAAAATGGATTGGATCGCGTCCGCAACATTGTCTTTGCTCTCCGGTTTGGTTGTGGTGGTGCCTCCTCCCCCACCACCGCCGCCGAAATTGTTGTTCTGGGTGTAGTCGCCGGTATAGGTCAGCTTGATGGTGTCCCCATCAGCGGGGATATAGGCGCCGATGCTCTTGTTCGGCTGGGTTCCATTAATGGAGTAGTTCCATCCACTCTTCGGACCATTATCAAACTCAGCAAGGCCCGCGATGGAAGAGATATAGGCCGTTTCCCCACTGCCGGTGTATAGATAGGAAATCCCTTTTTCGTCCAAGGCTTTCGTAACGATTGTGAACACACTGTCTGTTTTGCCAACCGTCCGTTTCGTTTCCGCCAGAATGGTGCCGGTTTTGGAATTACCGACCACCGATAGCGTTACCGTCTTTTGGCTGCCTGGTGTAGACGATGAACTGCTTACCGTAGCTTTACAATAAGGACGCGAAATATCAATCACATCGCCCGCTTTGCGCACCGCCGAGATGGTATGGGCACCGGTGGTGGATATCTTGATTTTCGCTTTCCCGTCGGCATCCGTGCGGTAGCTTGTCTCTTTGCCGTCCACCAGGATGGTTGCACCCTCGCAGGGCGTGATACCAGCGCCATATTTAGAAACCTTAAGCTGCAGTGTGAATTCCTCACCTGTATTTACCGATACGGACTGCTTGTCAAACCAGGCGTAGCCTCCAACATTCCAGTCGGACAGGTAAACCACGACAGATTCGTTGTCTGACAGCTCGTAGGCCGACACGCTCACCTGTCCCTCGGTATTGTTGACCGCATACATCCAGGAGGTGGTGGTATCAGTGGTATCAAGTCCGCCAATGCCTGTTATAAAGTATCCATAATCGCCCTCCGAACCGGCCAGGGAACCATCCTCCAACGGATTGTAACCGTTGGCCTGAAGCGCCTTGATGATCGCGTGAAGCACCGTCGGGGAGGAAGGATTGTTTTTCATCCCATAGGGCTGCAGATCAAAATTATCCACTTTGACCGAGGTTTGCGGGACGATTGTCTTGTCCATTCCCTCAATCCGGATGGTAACGGTTTTTTCAGAGGAATCAACCGTAAACTGATACAACGGCTTTTCCTTTTGCAGCGACGCCAGTGCCAGAAAGCATTGTTCCGTCGCCATTGTACTGCTCTGGGCGTTACTGTCGATCCCAAATCCGCCGTCCGGGGCAAGATAGGACATCATGGCATCCACTATGGTGTTTTGATTCTTTACAAAATCTGTTGCAACATCAATGGCCAGGGCGCGAAGCGCAACGATCACCGAAGCTGTGGAAAGGCTGTTTTTCATCCCACCGCTTGCAAAGCTCCCGTCCTCCTCCTGCATAGTACGCAGGACGGAAAGCGCTTTGTCTATCTCCGCCTTTACCCCACTCTGATCTTTATAAGGCGCAAGCGCGGTAAGGGCCATCGCCGTCATGTCAGAATCCGCCGTATCTCCCGAAAAGGTCCAGCCGCCATTTGTGCATACGCCGGAAAGGATTTTTTCAACCAGCTTTTCCCGGTTCCACACTGCTCCATCTGGCACCGAATAGTTTCCGGAATCCAGCGCAAGCAGAGCATAAACCTGCGCATTGAGCAGCTTATTTAAATCTTTATGATTAATAATTTTATCAATGAAATCGACATTTTGACCGTCGGCGTGAAAGGCCGTCGCATTGATACCGGCCGCGCTCAGCGCGATGGCTGCCTTTTCCAGGTCGGTCGCCGGCGCTTTGGCATTAGCCGCAATCACGGCTGCTTCTTCCATCAGTCCAGTCTTATCTATGTAATTGGTCTTTTGTAAAGAGGAGAGGGAAACCGCATCCCAAAAGCCCTTGGAGTTCTTTTTTTGCTCCGCAATTTTGACGGCCGTCTCCGCAGATGTTGGCAGCTCTATTACCGTAACAAGACAAGCGGGACGCGCAATGTCTAACACGGTATCGTCATATTCGCTGAAACGCTCGGCAGAAAGATAATAAGTGCCCGTACTGTCAAATGTCACCGTAGCCATTCCCTGCTCATCTGTGGAGAAGACGGTGGGATCTTCCGGACTGAAAGAACCATCCTTACCAACCAAAATTTGTGCGCCCGCTATCGGTTTTCCGGTATAGTCAGGATTTGGAGCAAACATCTGCTCCATCAGGTTAAAACCGTTTAAGGATACGGTAAAGGGTTTATCCTTATAAGCGGTGACCTCATCCTGATCGAACCATGTTGCGTTGCCGTACATCCAGTCAATATAATATACCACGATCTCGTCGTTTGTCTTTGGGGTATATCCACAGACCCCTACCCCCGGGTCAGCCCGGTTGACGGTATACATCCACGACTTTTCAGAACCGCTTTCCAAGCCGCAGATTGATTTGATCGTCCCTCCCGTGAAGTCAAACCCGATGTCCAATGTTCCATCGGAAGCGGGCTGCAGGCCCTGCGCCTCCAGCGCCCGGATGATCGCGTGCACCGCCCGCGCGCTGTCGGGGTTGGATGCCGCGCCGTAGGGTGTCAGATCAAAATTATCCACGCTGATTTTGGTGCGTGGAACCAGTGTCATATCCTCCGCTTCGATCCGAATATACACCTCTGTCGGCGTATCAGCCGCAAATGCGGGAACCAGCAGCATGGCGGTGCAAAGGAGCATCGCCAATAAAACCGGCAATAATCTGAAAGCTGATCTTTTCATTGTTTTTCCTCCTCAAATATGTAAAAATGCCTTCCAACAAGCGTAGGAAGGCATTGCAAACACAAGTGTGTTTTACGCCTCCATCGCCCGTAGAGAAGTAAAATAATGCAGCAGGCAGGTATTCTGGCTTGGGGATCATCGCATCTGGCACAACGCCTTCCCGGTTTCCCAGTGGCAAAATCTGCACCGTTACTATCCCCTTACAGCGGCGGGACCGCACGGGAATCACACCCGTTTCCCTATTCTCCGGCAGAAGCCGGCACCTGAAGCAAGTATTGAACCAATAAAATTGTACCATTGCATCTGATGTATGTCAATGGACAATTCCATTATTTTTAGAATAAAACGACTTTTTTATTAATCTCACAAAGATTCTGATGTTCATATTCTTTTGCATCGCATTGTGTGCAGTCGAGAGCAAATACGATTTGTGTATCATCCTTTTGCGCATACAGGACAGACTCGCATTCGGCGCTTATGCCGCCTGCGTTCTGCGTCTGATGATCCAGGGAAACGGCAAAGCAGATTTCGGCGCCGTCCGCCTTGAGTGAAACCATTACCGACCGTGCTTCACAAACCGCCTTTTCAACGGTAAAATCATTTTGAAC
>CABSMD010000064.1 GCA_902478725.1 uncultured Clostridia bacterium | reverse complement strand
GGTCGGGTCGGTGCCGTTCATAGCCTCCCGCGCGGCATTCTGCGCGTTGGCCGAGGGAGCCAGGTTGATCTGCCCGTCATTGACCGATGAAAACGCACCGGGCTGGTAGATCACGCCTGAAATACTGTTGGGAAAAGAGGGGGATTTTACCCGGTTTAGAATAACGGCGGCAACCGCAACCTGTCCCCGATAAGGCTCGCCCCGCGCCTCGGCATGCACCGCACGCGCCAGAAGCTGGATATCATTATTGTTATAGCCCGAGGTGATCCCCAGGGATTTCAGGGTCTGCGGCCCTGCGATTCCGTCCACCTGCAAGCCGCGCGACTTTTGATAGTTCCGTACCGCCGCCTGCGTCTGGGAGCCGTAAATGCCGTCTACATTCCCCTGCAAGAACCCCAGCTGCTTGAGTTTGGTCTGTATGCTGATTACCTCGTTGCCGCGGGAGCCGTATTTGGAAAGCGTAGGCACCGTCCTGTAATATTGGAACACACAAGCACCCACTAAAACCAGCGCAATTGCCGGAATGATTATCTTTTTCAAAAAAATCACCTTCCTTATTTAGTCCTTAGTCTGCTAAATCAGGAAGGTTTTTATACATATTTTTTCTTTTTTGCTAATCACCCGAACCCGTGCTATACAACAAACCGTTCCAGACGGCTGCCAAGCCGGCTTACTATTTCATTTGAAATCGTACCCGCCTGCTCCGCCAAATCACAGGCTGTAATCCGCGCCCCGTTCCTTTCTCCAACTATCACCGCAACGTCGCCGGGCTGAACATCGGGGATAGATGAAATATCCACAATCGTCTGGTCCATACAGATACGCCCTGCAACCGGCGCCTTTTGCCCGTTTATCATAACCTCGCCCACGCCGCAGGACAGGGCGCGCGGCAAGCCGTCCGCATAACCGATTGCCAAAACAGCCAGCCGTGTGTCACGCTGTGCGACAAACTGTAAGCCATATCCCGCCGCTTCACCTTTCGCAAGCTCCTTCACTGCAGCAACCCTCGCCTTAATGGACAATACAGGCCGCAAATCGGCCTGCATTTTTTCGGTATCCGCCCGGGTGCTTAGCATCCCGTAGAGGGCAATTCCGATCCGCGCGTAATCTCCTGCCAGCTGCGGATAACGGAAAAGCCCGTAGCTGGACAAAAGATGCGTTTTGGGGCAGCGATGGCCCCGCTTTTTCAGTTCGTCAAGCGCGGCATAAAACGCCCGTCCCTGCGCCATAGTAAACATCTTATCCTCGGGCCTGTCCGTATCATCCGCGCACAAATGGGAAAACGCGCCCTCTATCACAAGGTTTTTACAAGCAAAAATCTCGCTCAGCCTGTCGGTTTGCTCCCAACGTTCTCCCAAGCGGTGCATTCCCGTATCGATTCCAATGTGAACCTTGATTTTTTTACCAAACTCATTCAGCGCTATCGCATATGGATAATCGATCACCGTCTGTGTCAGGCGGTAGCGGCGCAGCAGGTAAAATTGCTCTGGATGGGTGTAACCCAACACCAGAATCTCGCCCCTGATCCCGTTTTTTCGTAGTTCCACGCCCTCTTCCACCGAGGCTACGCAAAACGAATCGATCCCAGCAGCGTTACATTCCCGCGAAACCAGTACCGCGCCATGCCCGTAAGCATTGGCCTTGACCGCCGGCATGAGGCGGCAGTTTTGGGGGAGCAACTTTTGCAATTCGCTAATATTATGCCGCAGGTTTTCACGGTCTATCTCGACCCAGGCGCGCCCCTTTTGAAAAGGCGGCTTTGGGCGTGGTAGCTTGCTGACGAAAAAGGCAAACACGCACGAAAGGGCGCATACCGCCAGATAGTGCACCAGGCTGTTGTTCACGAACAGATCCGTCAGGCCAACCACCTTTGCCGCGCCCCGTACCACGATGATACTAAGGGGATGGATCAGATAGATCCACATGGAAGCCTCTCGCAGATTTCGTGACGGCTTTTTGTTCCAGGACAGCACAAGCCGGAACAGGAAAAACATAGCAGGCAGCAGCATAATATACATGCTGTCGTGCCGCTGTATCCCAAAGTGGCGAAGCGTCAGCCCCTCGACGGTCATAAGTAGCAGAAATACTACAAAGCCTATACCATTCCTCTTTTTAGAACCGGATTGTGGACTACAACGGTGACACTGGCCAATCCAAGCCCCCATAGCCAGAAAAACCGGCGCGTAAAAAATCCCGTTGCGGGTATAGGAGAACAGTTGAAACATTCCGTTATACGCCGCGGATAACGCCGGAATCCTGTCGGCCAGGCCAAAATAACTGTCGCCGAGCAGGCCGGTCAGGTAGAAAATCAGTGAGACAGCTATAATGGCACGCGGCGGCAGTTTCCGGCTCAGGAGATAAACCAGTCCAACCCCGAGCATCGCGGCGGGCAGGTACCACAAATGGTAGAAGGTTCCGTCAAACAGGATGACACGGCATACATCCAGCGCGCCAAGTCCGCTGAAGTGCCCCGCGTAGAAGCTGACAGGCAGATAAATGAGGGTTGCCAGCGCGTATAAAAACAGTGTCTTTTTCCAAAAATGGAGTACGGGCCGACGGTCGGTCGATTTTTGATACAGGTACTGCGGCAACAGAAAAAAACCGCTGACCATCAGGAAAAAAGGCACGGCTACCCGGGCGAACACCCGGGTCAGTATGAAATCCGCCTCCGCACTGAAGGAGGCAAGTGGCGAGGTGTGGATTGCTACGACCAAAAACGCCGCCGCTATTTTGAAAAGGTCAAGCCCGCCGTACTGTTTTTTAGCTCCCATTTCGTTTCCTCCATCTCGTAAGAACAAAACCGTCTATATTGTTGCCGGACAGGGAATAGGATTCCGTATCCTCCACAGCAAACGTGTTGCCTTCCCCCGCCGCGATATAGGATACCAATGCTTCTTCCCGGCCTGATTGGTATACATAATCTTTTTCACCGTATGGATATTGCTTTAAAAACGCATGGTATTCCTCCAGCGTCAGGCCCAGCTCTGCCATGATTTCGGCGTGGGGTTTTCCGACATAGCGAAAATGCCATGGCTCATGCGCGATACCCGTGACCATCTCTTTCCCTTTTGGATAACGCTCGATAAAGCCAAACGCGGGAGCCAGTTTGCGGAATATTTGACAAATACCCGCATACGGAAACGTCGGGCGGATGAAATCAATCTTCCCTGTGCGCAAGCCGAGATCGATGGCAAGACCGGTCTGGTGCTCACTATGTCCCGGAAGCGCCACGTATTTTTCAGTAAACTCCCGGCCGTTATCACGAAGCGACTGTGCAAAAATCTCCTGCTGCTCGTGATGCGGCCGCCAGCCGCTGACCGCCGCAATCTGTTTCCAGCCGTCGATTTTTTCCATCAGCCTGTTTAAGGAGTCAGCCGCCTCACATTCCAACCGTACCGTACTTTTCGGATTTAAACGCACAAGGTTTTGTGCTTCTTTGATCAACGGAATCTGTGCGTTGACCAGAATCAGTCCGCCAAAATGAACCGCATCTGCCGGCAAAATGACGCTTTTCATCCTCCCACCGCCAATGCAATCGCCTTTGATATGATCTCCCGAAGCGGCATACCCGCCGCTTTCATCATACTGGGAAAGCGGCTGTGCGATGTAAATCCGGGGATGGTGTTGACTTCATTGAAGATGATTTTTCCGCTTTGGTCAAGGAACATATCAACCCGCGCAAATCCACGACAACCAAGCGCCTGGTAAATCACTTTGGCCGTCTGTTTCACTTCCTCCATTTTTTCCTGCGGTATCCGGGCGGGTACATAAATGGCAGAGGTTTTTAGCGTGTACTTTTCCGCAAAATCAAAAAAACCTTCGGACAGTTCGATTTCATCCGGTACCCCAACCGTCAGCGAATGATTGCCCATTACGGCGCACCCCACTTCAAACCCTGCTATTCCCTCTTCCAGGATTATCTCATCGTCATAGGTAAAAGCCAATTTAACAGCCGCTAAGAGCGCGTCAGACTCGGTCACCCTTGTAATGCCAAAGGAAGAGCCTGCCTTGACAGGCTTAACGAACAGCGGATATCCCAGCCGTTCCGCCTGTGCCAGCGCCGTACTCTCTACCATATCCTTGTCCATCACAAATGAATCCGGCACCGCAACGCCAGCAGCGCGGGCAAGTTTGTGCGCCCGATCCTTGTCCATACAAAGCGCGGACGGCAGCACACCGCAACCAACCACAGGGATATCCGCAAGTGCAAACACCCCCTGTACCGTCCCGTCCTCGCCGTTTTTTCCATGTAAAACAGGAAATGCCGCATCTAGCTGGATTTTCTCCGTCCCATCCTTTTTAAGCACCAATAGCTGCCGGCTTCCCGGCAAAACCACGGCAGGCGTACAGTCCGCGCCGTTGCACCAGGTATCCAGTTCAATTTTCTGCAAATCGCCTTGAAACAGATACCAGCTGCCCTCGCTGGAAATGCCAATCAAAACCGGCTCAAACCTGTCCCGGTCCATCTGACCGATTACCGCCGAAGCCGACTGGAGCGACACGCTGTATTCCGGGGAACAGCCGCCAAACAAGACAGCCACATTTATTTTTCTCATAGAATCCCTTCTCTTTCCATTTGTGTTTTGTATTTTAGGCAAAAAAATGCCCGGTACCAGCATTGTACCAGGACAGGGACAAAAATGTTTTCCGTTTCTATGAAAGAGTAGTGAAGGTTTTCTGATAAAAATCATACGATTTTCTGATAATTCGTCAAAAGATGCACCGTAAACAGGTTGCTTTCGTCTGAGCTGTCAGCCGTAATCGTCCCACCATGCAGTTCGACGATCTCCTTCGCGATCGCAAGGCCAAGCCCCGCGCCGCCCGTCGTGCTGGAACGGGAAGAATCCAGCCGAAAAAACTGCTCAAATATTTTGGATAGTTTTTCCGGAGGTATCGTTTTTCCATGGTTCTGAACCATTACCGTAACCTGAGCGCCAATTCGCGTCAATGATACACGGATCGTGCTTTGGGAATAGCTGTAGCTGACGGCGTTACGGATCAGATTGTCAAATACGCGCGCCATTTTGTCCGGGTCGCAAACAATTTCAACATCCGGCTCCAGTTGCAGATCCCATGACAGTCCCTTGTCGGCCAGCACAGGATTAAACTCAAAGGTTGTCTGTTCCAACAGCCTTGTCAGGTTAATGCGCTCCGGCTCTAAGACCAGATGCGTGAGGCTGAACCGGGTGATATCAAAGAATTCGTTGATCAAATCCTCCAGTCGCAATGCCTTATCAAGAGAAATTCCAATGTATTTTGCCCGAAGCTCGGGGGATATCTCCTTTTCGTCATGCAGCAGCGTCAAATAACCAATCACGCTGGTCAGCGGTGTTTTCAGGTCATGGGCCAAATATACGATCAGATCGTTTTTGCGCTGCTCGGCCTCCCGGGCCGCCATGGCGTTTCGCAGGGCCTGCTCCCGCACCAGGTTCAGTTCAGTCTGCACGTTCCCCATCGGCTCCGGCAACAGGATGGGTGTCTCAGAAGGGACTGTGAGCTGTTCGGCCGCCATAACAACTTCGTCCAGATACCGCAGAGGCTTTTGAAAAAAATGATAGGTGATCACCGTCCAACCTATTAGAATCAAGGGTATCCCCCAAAGCAGAACCGTTTCCTGAATGATTTTAAAAAGCTGGTACAGGATATCATCCGGCTGCCAGATAAACATCTTAAAAAAACGCCACGCCAAAAAAAACAGCAGTAAAAAACCTGCCAGGAAACTCAGCAGGATCAAGATGTATTGCAGGGTAAGCTGCCGGGACATCTGGCTGCGGCGCGCCTGATTGTATCGTGTATACTCCCTTTGATTATTCAATGGTATACCCCACCCCCCAGACGGTTTTGATGAATTTTGGGTGTCGGTTCGGCTCATGCATCTTTTCGCGCAGACGTGCGATGTGCGCCATGACCGTGTTGTTGTTATCCAGGTATTTTTCGCCCCACACAGCCTCGAACAGTTCCTCGGAGGACACGACCTTCCCCCGCCGTTCGCAAAGATACCAAAGGATATTGAACTCAATCGGCGTCAAAGACAGCTCTTCGCCAAATAGGGTACATTTATGGCTGTCCTTGCAGACATAGAGTCCCGCAAAGTCATATTCATGCTTTTCCTTCCCTGAAGCACCCGCGGTGTTGTAACGGGTATAGCGCCTCAGCTGTGTTTTGACGCGGGCGATAAGCTCGAGCGGGTTGAACGGCTTGGTAACATAATCATCGGCGCCTACCGTCAGTCCCGTGATTTTATCCATATCCTCGACCTTCGCCGTCAGCATAATGATCGGAAACAGATGGTGTTCCCGGATTTTTTGGCAGAGTGTGAAGCCGTCCATGTCCGGCAGCATCACGTCAAGGATCGCGAAATCCAGCTCAGTATTTTGTACACAGGCCAGGGCGTCCGCAGCTGTTTCGAACTTAAAAACGGTAAAACCCTCATTTTTCAAATACAGCTCCACCAGATCTGCGATTTCATGCTCGTCGTCCACAACTAAAATATTTGTTGCCATATCGCCAACCCTTTTCATTCGTAATACCCGTTAAACGGAAAGAAACGTTTTGGGGCGCCTGTATCAGGCGCCCCAAGTTGAATTTTACACGTTTGCTTACTCGGTCATTCTTGCGTCGACCTCCGCTGCAATCTCCTCGATTCGGCCAGACGCCTTGAGCTCTTTGATTACCTTGTTGATTTCTTCCAAAAGCTCGGTGTTGCCCTTCTTGACAGCAACGGCATACTCCTCGGTTTCAAAGAAAGCATCGTCGGAAACACCTTTGATATCGCTGTTCTTGTCGATGAAACTTTTGGCCGTCGGAGAATCGATCACGCCTGCGTCGATTCTGCCGTTTTTCAGATCTAACACAACGTCAACGCCCTTTTGATAGCGTTTGAGTTCAATTCCTTCGACCTCCTGCAGTGCCAGGTCTCCGGTGTACCCGGTCACAACACCAACGGTCTTTCCTTTGAGCGATTCTACGTTTGTAATGTCCGTGTTGTCTTTCTTGACCAGAATGGTCTGAACCGCTACCCAGTAGGGATCACTGAAGTCCGCATTTTCCAGCCGATCCGGCTTAACGGTCATACCCGCGACGCCCATGTCCGCTTTTCCGCTTGCCAAGGCAGGAAGGATGGATTCAAATGTGATATTGGTAATTTCAAGTTCCTTGCCCATCGCTTTGGCAATTTCATTGGCGATCACAACATCAATTCCATCAAACTTACCAACCGTACCTTTTGCTTCGGTGGTGACAAACTCAAACGGCGGAAATTCTGCGTTGGTCGCCATGATCAGCTTTCCGTTCGGCGCAGCCGCGCTTGGGCTTGCGCTCGGACTGGGCGTGCCGCTGTTGCCGCACCCGGCAAACAACGCGATACAACTGGTCATCATCAGAACCAGCGCAAGGCTTCTTACTGATTTTTTCATGTAAAATACCCCCAAGTTCATATAATTTATTTTACAAAGCAGACGCTTTGTGAAAATCAATGGTTGCTGACCCGTGCGAGGAACGCCTGGGTCCGTTCATTCTGCGGATGGGCAAACACTTCGGATGGGGCGCCCTGCTCCACGATCACGCCCTGATCCATGAATAACAGCCTGGAACCCACCTCGCGCGCAAAGCTCATCTCGTGTGTAACCACTACCATCGTCATGCCGGTGTCCGCAAGGCTTTTCATGACCTGCAAAACCTCCCCAACCATCTCCGGATCCAGTGCGCTGGTCGGTTCGTCAAACAGCATAATATCGGGAGACATTGCCAAAGCCCGTGCAATGGCGATTCTCTGCTTTTGTCCGCCCGATAACTGGCGCGGGTAAGAATCTGCCTTGTCAGGCAAGCCAACCTTGTTCAATAAATCTCGCGCGATCGCCTCTGCCTCCTGCTTACTTGCCTTTTGGGTCTTAACCGGCGCAATGGTGATATTATCCAATACAGTCAAATGATCAAACAGATTAAATTGCTGGAACACCATCCCCATCTTCTGGCGGATTTTATTGATGTCGGCTCTTGGGTCAGTGATCCGTTCCCCCTCGATATAGATGTCGCCCTTCGTTGGCTCCTCTAACAGGTTCAGGCAACGCAGAAAGGTGCTCTTGCCCGAGCCGGACGGTCCAATCACGACCACCTTTTCACCCTTTTCAATGTGCTCGTCAATTCCGCACAGGACATTCAATTCTCCAAATGATTTATACAATCCTTCAACCTTAATCATAGACGATACTCCATTCACTTAGTGCGCATCTGCCGAGCGCAGCTTTCGTTCCACCCTTGCCATAATGAGCGTCAGGCACTTGATGATGATATAGTAAACCAATGCAGGAGCAAGCAGCGGCATATACGGGTCGAACGTGACGCTTCTGATAATGTCGCCCGCCTTGGTAAGGTCCTGTAAGCCTATGTACCCCATAATCGCCGTTTCCTTAATCAAAACGATAAACTCGTTGATAAGGGCGGGTAAAATATTCTTTACCGCCTGTGGGACAACAATAAAAAACATTGTCTGACGGGAGGAGAGTCCCAGCGAACGCCCCGCCTCAGTCTGCCCCTTATCGATCGACTGAATTCCTGCGCGGATGATCTCGGACACATACGCGCCACTGTTAAAGCCAAAGGCAATAATAGCCGCTATCGTACCACTCATGTTTTTCACACTACCGAACACCACAAAGTAAATAATCAAAAGTTGGGTCACCGTAGGCGTACCGCGGATGATATCCACATACACATAACCGATCGCTCGAAGGATTTTCAACCGGCTCCTGCGCAAAAAATAGGCCAGACTACCCATGAAAACACCCAATAAAATGGCAAAAACCGAAACAAAAATAGTCAGCTTTAGGCCATCCAACATCAAAAGATATCTTTCTTCTTTAATAAAATTCAATACAAATGCATCGGATAATTTTTGGAACCCTTCCCCCATACTCATTAGTATCCAATCCAAAAGCCCTCACACCTCTTTCCAGTTCTCATATATAGTAGCATATTATGCATAAAAATTCAATACCAAATTCTTTTTTCTTGCAATTCTTTTCATAATCCGTTATACTCTAACCAAATACAAAGGAGGGATTTCGATGCTGGAAATACCGGAAAGCGTTACCCTTGCAAGGCAATTGGAACAAACGGTTGTTGGAAAAACAATAAAAAGCGTTATTGCGGCCCAATCTCCCCACGGCTTTGCCTTCTACTTCGGCGATCCACAGGAATATGCCCCCCTGCTCTGTGGGAGAAAAGTAGGCTATGCAGTAGCAAGGGCCGGTCAAGTGGAACTGGATACCGACGGGGTAAAACTCGTCTTTGGCGACGGCGTAAACATGCGCTATCTTATGCCAGACGAGCCGCGTCCCAAAAAGCACCAGCTATTGCTGGAGTTTAACGACCAGTCTGTGCTGGTCTGTACCATTCAAATGTACGGTACCATGCTGGCATTTCGGAATGGTGAAAACCAAAATCCCTATTATCTTGTCACGATGGAAAAGCCCTCCCCCTTGACTGATCAATTTGATAAAGCCTATTTTGACCAGCTGGTCGAAAGCACTAAGCCTACCTTAAGTATCAAGGCGGTGCTTGCGACCGAACAACGCATACCTGGCCTGGGCAACGGCGTGTTACAGGACATCCTGTTCTGTGCCGGCGTGAACCCCAAAACAAAGCTTGATAAGCTCGACAGTACGGCCCTCGACCGGCTATTCGTCAGCATACGCGGCACACTGGCGGAGATGTCACAAAAAGGCGGGCGGGACACTGAAAAAGACCTGTTTGGAAAATATGGCGGCTACCAAACAATCCTGTCAAAAAAGACGCTGAAGGATCCTTGCCCGGTCTGTGGCGGTACGCTGGTTCGCCAGGCATATCTGGGTGGCAACGTGTATTACTGTCCGACCTGCCAACCGGTTATACAGTAGAAGAAACGTTCACCAACCATCCTTCCAGCTTACCCTATAACAGCAAAAAAGGCAACCGCAGCAATTGCGGTTGCCTCGCTTTTTTAATTATTTCGTCATACTGGCAACTTCTTCAGCAAAATTATCTTCTCTCTTTTCAAGGCCCTCGCCCTTTTCAAACCGTGCAAACTGCACGATTTCAATATCGGTTCCCAAAGCTGTTGCCGTTTCCTTGACATATGCCGCGACATTTTTGTCGGGCTCCTTGACATAAGGCTGGTCCACCAGGCAGATTTCTTTGTAGAATTTCGCGATCCTGCCGTTTACCATCTTCTCGGCAATCGCTTCCGGTTTCCCTTCGTTGACCGCCTGCGCCTTTAAGATTTCCTTTTCCTTATTAACAACCTCTTCGGGCACCTCATCCTCTTTTACATACTGAGGCGCAGAAGCCGCGATCTGCATGGCAATGTCCTTGGCAAACGCGCCAAACTTCTCGTCGCTTGCAACAGCGTCATTTCCAAGCTTAAACTGGACCATAACGCCGATTCTGCCGCCGCCATGGATATAGGTTTGCAGTACGCCTTCGAAACGGGCAAACCGTCTGATCTTCATATTTTCGCCGATCGTGGCGATCTTTTCACGAAGCATGTCCGCAACGGTAAGATTGCCATCTACCAGTGATTTTTCTTCCAATAAAGCGTCCACATCAGCCGGGTTGTTCTTCGCAACCTGCTGCGCGACGTTCTTGACAAAGGTCTGGAACTCCTCATTCTTCGCTACAAAGTCGGTCTCCGCGTTAACCTCAAGCAATACGCCGACGTTTCCATCGGTCAGTGCCTCGACAAGACCCTCGGAAGCGATTCTACCGGCCTTTTTCGCAGCAACCGCCATCCCTCTTTCGCGCAAAAACTCAATTGCCTTTTCCATATCGCCGTTCGACTCGGTCAGCGCTTTTTTACATTCCATCATACCGCATCCGGTTTTTTCCCGGAGATCTTTTACCATTTGTGCTGTAATCATACAACATTCCTCCAAATTAAAATCGATACATCTAAACACTTACCCAGCCTGAGTCAGACCGGGTAAAGGGATATTCTATTCTGCCTTGGCTTCCGCCTCATCGCCGTCCTCGCTGTCCTCAGCATCGGCAAACTGCTCGCCCTGCTTCCCTTCCAGCACAGCGTCAGCCATGGTGGAAGCAATCAACTTCACGGCACGGATCGCGTCGTCATTGCCAGGGATCACATAGTCGACCTCTTCCGGATCGCAGTTGGTATCAACGATAGCCACCACAGGGATACCCAGCTTACGCGCTTCCAAAATCGCGATTCTTTCCTTTTTCGGGTCAACCACGAAC
>CABSMD010000063.1 GCA_902478725.1 uncultured Clostridia bacterium | reverse complement strand
AGACGAGGAAGGATTTCTTTATCCGCAAACAGACACGTCGAAATGTATAGATTGCAACAATGCAGAATGGACTATTTTTTCTTGACGAAGTGTTGGTGAAAAGAAGAGAGCATCAAAGTGCGACAGTTAGGATTGCAGAAGAGTGGAGTAAACAGGAGTTTGGAGGAGATTTATATATCTATTATGCATATCGAAGATTTTTGAATCTCAAAGGATTCTTGGAATTTTGTTCCGAATATTATCCAGAAAAGGGAGACATAATTTTTGATCTGAAACGCTACTATAGTGCAGGGAAATTACGCTATGAATATTTGAAGAACAATAAAATTAAGGACTGGTTTAAAACGGCTGGGTGTGTAAAATATATCGGGATGCGTACGTATATCCTTGATGGATTGCATATTTTTAAGTCGGGATATAAAACTTTGAAATCTAAGGTATGAATATAATATTATCTAACAGCTCAGTGAATAATGGCAATCGAGGGTGTGTTGCACTGAGTTTGTCTATTATGTACCTTATAGATAAATTATTAAATAAGAGTAATATCCCACATGTATTCTATCTTCCGGATAGTGGATTTAGGTTGACTGAAAATCATACCTTTCATTGTGGTGGTGTCGAACTTAAGTATAAAAGTTGTCAAAATATTTCTTTTTATAATAAAAGAAATGCTTTGGAAAACATGATCCGTCCTCGTCAATATTTTTCCAGCCGTAAAATATATAAGGACGCTGATTTTATTTTGGATATAGGACAGGGGGATAGTTTTGCGGATATTTATGGAGAAAAGCGGTTTAAGTGGATTTATTCAGAATACAAACTGGCAAAAAAGTTTAATATCCCGCTTTGTATTTTACCACAAACGATTGGCCCATTTAACGATGCGGGTCTTCGTAAAAAGGCAATGGGCGCCGTTCGAAGTGCAAAATGTGTGATGGTGCGTGATAAACAGAGTGCTGATTATGTCAAAAGTTTATTGCCGAATCTGGATGTTACCGAGATAATTGATGTTGCTTTTTTCATGCCATATGAAAAAAAAGAATTTAATAAAGAGTATATCCATGTCGGTTTGAATATCTCTGCGTTGCTTTGGAATGGTGGTTATACGATGGACAATCAGTTCGGTTTGAAATCGAATTATCAATGTTTGATAAGAGGAATTGTTGAATATTTTCTGTCAAAGAAGGATGTAAAACTGCATTTGATTCCTCATGTAGTGGGTGGAGAGCGTGGACTTGAAAATGATTACGCTGTTGCCTATGATATTTACGAGGAATATTGTAATGAAAATTTGATTTTAGCCCCACTCTTTTTTGATCCTATTGTTGCTAAGAATTATATCGCAGGAATGGACTTTTTTATGGGGGCTCGCATGCATTCTGCTATTGCTGCTTTTTCATCAGAAGTGGCGGTATATCCAATGGCATATAGTCGTAAATTCAATGGCCTGTTTTTGGAAACATTAGATTATCCTATTATGGGAGATATGAAAGTGAAAGATGAACGGGATATATTGCTAGATATAAAAAAAGCCTATTTTCAACGGGCAGAATTGAAAAATATAATAAGGAATAGAATGGCGACGGTCGTTGCTGAACGGTACAATTTGTTAATGGAAAATCTGATGACGTTTTTTAAGATATGAAAAAAATAATCATTCAATTTGTTGATTCTGCAAAACTTTTATATTGTTTTTTTGCTGACTTTCATTTTTATATAAAGCATTCTCTAATTAATCCGGTCATTACGCAAGATAAGTCGAATGCGCAGATTATGCTTGTTATGCATGCGTTAGAGAAGGGAATGTCTTTCCCTTCGGCAAGAATTTTTGGTGGGGAGAAGGCTGTTAGATTAATAAGGCTACTTGATAAACATATTGAACAATACGGTCTTAATAAAGTTTGTATTGTAGCAATTAATATTCTTGCTGAGTATCTTAAGAGTCCATATGCCACTCGTGATGAAGAGAGCCGTAATCGTATTTGTGATTTTTTAGGAAAAAATAAGAAATCGATATCTTCTTCCCGAATAGGTGGTACTAAAAAGGTATCTGAACCTTCTTGTTTCGATAAAAAGATAATAGAAGAGTTCTATGCAAGTCGCGTTAGTGTCCGGGAATATTCTGATGATCCTGTAACCGATGATGAAATCAGGGAGGCTTGCCGTATAGCTTCTTATACTCCATCTGCCTGTAACAGGCAGGCTTCTCGTATTCATGTTTTTAGAGATAAAAATGTGATAAGAAAATTGTTGGATAATCAGCTAGGGACACAAGGATGGTGTGATAATGCATCGGTTCTCATTTGTGTAACGGTTAATTGCAATTATTTTGGAGGAAATTATGAGAGGTATCAGGCGTTGATTGACGGCGGTTTATATGCGATGAATTTTGTTATGGGGTTGCATTTGAATCATATTGCGTCTTGTTTTAAAATGTTTATCCGGACCCCTCGCAGAGAGAAGGAATTTAAAAAGATTGCTAAGATTCCCCAATGTGAGATGCCTGTTGTTTTGATATTAGGCGGACATTATAAATCGGGAATAGTTACTTCTCCAAAATCGGAGCGATTTACATTTGATGAATTGGCTTGTGTTGATAATTGCTAAAAAGTTATTCTTCGTAGGTATTTGTGGATATTTCCCAAATTCTTTTGGGGTAAGAAGTGCAGGAATAATACTCTTGTTGACAGACTCTTTTGTCTAAGAGATGATAAAAACATCATCCAAAATCCATGTGGTGAATATTGTAGAATCGTATGAAATATCTCATTTATATATTGCTTCTAGATTTTATAGGAGCTTTGGAATTCTTAGGTAGTATACCTCTTCTACAGGGATGTCATTATTTGTTTCTGATATTAGGATTAGGGGCATTTATCTATTATCTTGTCTTTAAACGAATTTCTACTGTTGCGATATTTGCCGGATTGTATTGTTTCGTTTTTCCTATATATGCAGCATTTCAAAGCCAAGAGATATTCGGGCAGTCATTTTTTATGGGGTTTGCCTCGTTGCGTTATCTATGGTTCATTTTGTTGGGTTTCTTTTTGTATAATATAAAATATGACTATAGTTTATTACTTCGGCAAATTAATAAAGTCAATTTAATTATTGCAGTTGTTTCTATTATTGCTTTTTTTGTTTTCGGAGTGAACCATTTAACTGTTCAGGAGTATTTGGTGACTACCAATATTGTGGAGACAGTGGCATTGGAAGATCTGGTAAAAGGTCTTAAACTTACCGTGTGTTCCAGTTTGATGATTATTTCATATGTTTTCTATTTGATCCGTTTTGTAAAAAAGCCTGCTCAAAAGGAGAATTATCTTCCATTCTTTGTTTTAATGGTTTACTTGTTGTTTGTAAATAAAGGACGGCAACCTGTTGCATTGTTGGCTATTATATATGCGATTTATTACGTTAGGATGAAAGGAATCTCGTTAAAACGCTTGGCGCTTGGCGTTTTACCTTTGATTGGAGCTCTTGTTCTCCTTTCGTTTAATGATAAACTTGTCGATTCTTTGATTGAAGCTACTAAGTGGGAAAAAAGTAGCGATTCCTCTACTCTTGCACGAGTGAATTCTGTTGAGTCCGTTATGCCGTATATTCAGCAAAATCTGATTCTTGGCTTTGGTAATTTGTCTGTGCATTTTCGAGATGAGGGATTTCATACGTTTTTTGGCGGGGCATTCTATCTGGCAGATATAGGAATATGGGGAACTTTAGCGCGTGGGGGACTTGTCCTTGTCCTGATATATTTGGGACTATATTACAATTTATATAAGAAGACTTCTCTTGTTCAGGATAATGACATTCGAAGTTATATGAGATATATGCTCCTGTCTTTTCTGATTTTGTTGGTATTCTTGAATAATGATACTTTGTATGCAGAAGGTTGCCTGCGAGTTGCATTAGTTTTTTATCCATTATTCGGGCGATCTGATCCCAATGTGTTTATTAAGAACAAGTTTCTGTAAATGGACGTATCCGTTATCATAGTTAACTACAATACGCTGGGATTGACTTCGGACTGCATTGAAAGCATTATTGCGCAAACCTCGACTGTCGAATACGAGATCATATTGGTGGACAATGCATCGACGGATGGCAGCAAAGAGGTTTTTGCGCAGGATAAGCGCATAAAGTATATTTACAGCGACCGAAATCTGGGGTTCGGCAGGGCGAATAACCTCGGAATCCGGGAAGCTAAAGGGCGATATTTGTTTTTCTTGAATTCGGATACTATTTTGCTTAATAACGCAGTGAAGCTGTTCTTCGATTTCTGCGAAAAGAATCCGGATCGGAAAATCGGCGCTGTAGGAGCTGTTTTGAAAGACCAAAATCAAAAAAACATACATTCATATGGTCGGTTTATAACGCCGAGGGGTGAGATCGCAGAAGTGTTGGGTAAGTATTTACGGTTTCTGAAAAAACGCAACCATCTCTGTCCGGCATCGGTACAACAGCCTACCCCCGTTGATTATATCACCGGAGCGGATTTGTTCGTTCCCCGAATGGTTTGTGACGAATTGGGGACTTTTGATCCTGTATTCTTCATGTATTGCGAGGAGGTAGACTGGCAATTTCGGATGTCGAAAGCCGGATATGAAAGGCTTCTCATAAACGGGCCAGAGATAATACATCTCGAAGGCGGAAGTGATCCGTCGAATACAAAGTTGTGGTCTTTCAATCGCATTGAGAATATTTTCCGCAGTAAGTTGCTATACATCCGGAAGCATTATAATTATTTCGTTTTCTGGTCTTATAGATTATGCAATGCCGTGTTATGGCTTCCGATCCTGTTAATGCGAAAAGATACCCCGGATCAGCAGAAGAGATTATTGAGAGTTTTATTGTTTACTAATAGGTAGTGTCGGTATGGAAAACTATAAAAGGGCGGATTATAATTCCAGACTCAGTCGGTATATAAAAATATTCTGTTTTAGATTTTGCGGGATTTTTCCCATGACCGGCTTTTTTCGTGCGAAGATATATAAGCTTTTAGGCGTTTCTATTGAAAAAGGTGTAGTTCGGATCGGTCGGGTTTCTATTGATACGATTCATCCAGAAGATATTTTTATCGGTAAGGGGACGACAATTACGGATGGATGTATTCTGCTTTCTCATTATTATGATGTCCGGAATTTGAAAGAGCATGCCTATTACCGGGGTGAAATTCATATTGGGCGGAATGTATATATCGGAAGCAATGCCATATTCACAAAACCGGTGACAATCGGTGACGGTGCTGTTATCGGGGCGGGTTCTGTGGTGAACAAGGACATTCCTCCCTATCAGGTTTGGGCTGGCGTTCCGGTCCGGTTTATCTGTAATAGATATCAAGACGAGTCGGAAATACCTGTCGATACGAATGCTTTCAAACCGAAGTGATTTTTGTGTTGTAAAAAGTTTGTGGATACAATCCCTGTTTAATTGAATATAGAAATTTCTGATTTTATGATCTCCCCCCCCCTCGGAAAAAGATTACATGGCTGCTGTTATTGCAAGGCTGGGCCATGTTATGGGTAGTTATCGGTCATTCCCCGCTCTCTGTTACGGCTTTCGCCTCTTCTTTCGATGCTGATTGTCATGAATGTGCGTTGTTTCTCAAGAAGGTAGCCTATTCTTTTCATATGCCGTTGTTCATTATGATATCCGGCTATCTGTTTTACATTACCCGCATCGACAAAGGGGCGTCGTATAGAAAGACATTGACCGATAAATTCAAGAGGCTCGGCATTCCGTATCTATTTTTTACGGTATTCGCATTTTTTCTCAAAGTATATGTCGGGGGAGTCGAGAGGCCGGTCACCTTATCGTTGAAATCCTTTGTCAGTGCCTTTGTTCGGCCATTCGAGGGCCCGTTGCAAGAGATGTGGTTCGTGGCAGTTGTCCTGCTTTACTTTTCCTTGTTGGAAGTGTATAGGAGAATATTGAAAAACAATTGGTTGTCCTTGCTTTGTTTGTGCTGCGCTGCCGGTTTGTTCTTTATTCCCGTGGGCGATATGAGCGGAGTATTTGCATTCAACCGTGCCGTCCATTTTTTCATATTCTTTTTTCTAGGGCTATTGATTGCTGCCAATAACTGTTTTGAGACGGCGATAAAACGGCCGTGCTGCATCGCAATCTGCCTGATCCTGTATGTTGCGTTGTTTGGGGCAGACGGGGTTGAAGAGGATGTCGTAACGCTGGTTATATCATTGTCCGGTTGCCTGTTATGTTGGGGATTGGCCGGTAAATTCGACCGGAATTTGTCGAATAACGTATTCGTGTCGTTCCGCAATTATACGTACCAGATTTTTTTACTCGGAATTTTTATTCAGATCGGAATAAAAATGATATATAATAAACTGGGGATGCAGGGAACGTATCCGTATTTTTATGTATTGTGCGTCCTGTCCGGGATTTATATCCCAGTTCTTGTCTCGAAGGTAATCCAACGCATTGACAATAAGTATTTGAATATGCTCATCGGATTATAAAAATGTATCATGAAGGTATATCTTGTCGATTACATCGGAATGCATTGCGGAATGCATTATTACAACGACGCTTTTTGCCGGGTTTTGTCTGCAGTTCCGGGACTGGATGTTTCCGTACTGTCGAATTATGCCGGTGAAAACGATGGCAGGCCCTTTTTTTTACACCAGTACAAGGGAAACAGGCTGCGCAAAATATGTTGTCTGTTGCGGAACTACCTGATGTTGTTCTGCTTTGTCCTGCGAAACAAAAAAGCCTGCTTCGTTTATCTGGCTTACGGTAACTCCATCGACTTGCCGTTCATGTATATCGTTTCCCTCGCAAAGAAAAGCATAATCGATATCCATGAAGCGATTGCGCAAAATGCGGATGACAATGCCGGGTTGAAACGATGCTTCCGAAAGGTATACTCCGAACGATTTGCGACGGTCATCGTTCATTCCCAACGGACGAACGATCTGCTGGAGGAATACGGCTATCGGGGTAACCGGCTGTTCGTACCTCATTTCAAATATTGTTTTTCGAAGAATTACGACATTCGCCGTCTGGGGGCGGATATTGTTTCCGCAATTGCGGAAGACAAAGTGAATATCTTGTTTTTCGGGAATATAACCTATGACAAGGGAATCGATATCCTTATATCGGCAGTGAATAGTTTGGAGCCGGAACTTCGCTGCAAAGCGAACGTAATTATTGCAGGGAAGGATTTCGATGGGACGGTACATCGGGTGCAGCCGTCGGACAAGGCCGCTTTTAAGATTGTCCTCAGACATATCGAGGACGATGAATTGGTATATCTTTATGAACATACCGATTATGTGGCGCTGCCGTATCGCAAAACATCACAGAGCGGAATTCTCGAAATGGCGTTCTATTTTCGTAAACCGATCCTTGCGAGCGACGTGCCTTATTTCAGGAGAATGCTGACCGAATTTCCCAGCTTCGGCATCTTGTCCGGCAAGGATGTCCCGGCATATGCCGAAACGCTCGCTTCGGTTATCGGGCTGCATTCCTCTGCGGATTATTTTACAGACAAGGATTATTTTCGGTATACCAACCGAAGTGAAATAGAAGCTTTTAAAAAGCAATTCGCTATTTGGATAAAACGGTAATATGAAGAAGGTCGCAGTTATCGGAACCGTCGGCGTTCCGGCGAAATACGGAGGTTTTGAAACCCTTGTGGAAAACCTCATCGGAGAGTGTTGTTCCGAAGATGTGGATTATACTGTTTTTTGCAGCGGCAAGGCTTATCCGACCCGACTGAAAACGTATAAAAACGCCCGGCTCGAATACGTGCCGTTGCATGCAAACGGTATGCAAAGTATTCCGTATGATATCTGGTCGTTGATCCGGACTGTCGGCCGGGGGTACGACGTCGTGCTCATTCTGGGCGTTTCCGGGTGTCTGTTTTTGCCGTTGTATCGGTTGCTGTTCCGCAAGAGGATCGTCGTCAATATCGACGGCTTGGAGCACAGGCGGGACAAGTGGGGCAAATGGGCCCGCAAGTTTCTCCGTTTGTCGGAGCGGATCGCCGTCAAGTTTGCCGATGTCGTGGTTGCGGACAATAAGGTGATCCGCGACTATGTCACGGAGACTTACCGTAAGCCGTCGGTTCTGATCGCCTACGGCGGGGATCATGCCGTGATCCCGGTCGATCTTCCCCGTCAGCGCGAAATCCTCGCTTTCTTCGGAGTCGGGGCGAAAGCATACGCCTGTACAATCTGCCGGATCGAACCGGAAAACAATTGTCATCTGATTCTGGAGGCGTTCTCTAAAACGAATATCCCGCTCGTATTTATCGGTAATTGGAATCTGAGTGCCTACGGCCGGGAGTTGAAAGCAGAATATGGCCGGTTCTGCAATATCCATATTGTCGATCCGGTCTATGACAAGGAACAACTCTTCGTGCTGCGGAAACAATGCCTGTTTTATATTCACGGACATAGCGCCGGCGGAACCAACCCGTCGCTTGTGGAGGCCATGTCCTGCGGCGCTCCGATTCTGGCGTTCGATGTGGGTTACAATCGGGAGACGACCGGTCATAAAGCCTGTTATTGGAGCACTCCGGAGGAACTGGCCGCTCTTGCTTCCGAAAGCCGGGAGGATACTTCCGGCAGTATGGAACGGCTGGCTAATGAATGTTACACGTGGCGCAAAGTTGTCGGTCAGTATGAAGCGATTTACTGAATTCCCGTTGCCGGGAGCAATCCATGATTTCCTATGACGCTAAATCCTGCCGACCGGGTGTTGCTGCGGTTGCTTGCCGCGGCGGTAAATATGCAGGAACCGGCTCTCGATAAAGCGTTGTCCGATCCGGAATGGAGCCGGGTATATGGGCAGGCGACGCAGCAGGGGGTGCTGGCCGTGGCGTGGGAGAGCGTCCGGCGGTTGTCTCCGGATTTGCTGCCGGACCGGGGATTGAGGTTGCAGTGGGCGTACGGGGCGGAACGGATCGTCTCGCGTTCGAAGAGACAAGTGCGGGAAGCAGCCCGTTTTGCGGCCCTTTGTACCGCTGCGGGCTGTCGGCTGATCCTGCTCAAAGGGATCGGATTGTCCCGTTATTATCCTTCCCCTTTGCAGCGCGAATGCGGGGATATCGACATCCTTCTGCCCGAAGGGTTCGAGAAGGGGAACGAGATCGCCCGATGCCGGGGAATGAAGGTTTCCGGGCTGGATTATAAGCACAACCATATCTGCTCGAACGGCGTCATGTTCGAAAACCATCGTTATTTGACCTCTTTCAAAGGTAAGAGCGATATCAGGCGGTTGGAGCGAATCTTTCAGGACGCCGTAAAAGGCGGAGACTTCGTGCCGTTCGGAGAGGACGGATTCCATACATTGTCTCCGACGGTCAATGCATTGTATATTACCTATCATGGATTTTTTCACTTCCTGATCGAGGGGATCACCCTGCGGCATCTGCTCGACTGGGCTTTGTTTGTCGGGAAGGAGCAGAACGCAATAGACTGGAATTATTTTTACAGGGTCTGCGGCGATCTGGGTTTCTCCCGGTTTGCGGATACCATGAATGCCATAGCCGTGGATGTGTGGGGCGTCTCTCTGACGAATCCGGGGGTGTCGTTTGACCGCCGCTGCACGGATCGAGTGCTGGCCGATGTGCTGGCAAATAAGCGGCATGTCAGCGGATTACCCGTTTACAAGAGACGGTCGAAGCTGGTTTGCAACATGCTTTCGTCACGCTGGAAATACAGACAGCTTTACGGGCGCAGTCTTTTCGGGGAGATGGCGCGATCGGTGTTCGGTCTCTTGTTCGATGCTTCACCGGAATTGAAATGAGCCGCTGTTTATCCGGATTGTCCTGAAAATAGAGAGATATGATATATGTAGTTGTCTGGTCGGTCTTTCTCGTCTTGTTTTATATGCTTTTGTGGTGGCTGATACGCCGGACTCCGGTGACGGGGGACGATGACAAAGAGGTGAGCCGCATCTCCCGCCTGCTGAAACGCGTTGGCGATAAGTGGGGCGTAAAATAACACCGAATAGTATGAAGAAAGCCGGAGCGACGCTCCGGCTTTCCTCGTCGCTGAAATGCGCTGAAAATCCGCATGAATAGGCTTGAAGTACGTCGGTGCCCGACTGCAGGCCGTGCGGCGTGCGGATTACTTACCTTTTGCGCTTTATCCCCGGTATTGTACGGGGATTTTCCCCTTTTCGCGGTCGGGGGGCCGACGTCCGATCTCCGTTCGGGCGATAATTCTTCGGGGCGCGTTCTTGTCTGGCGGTTGTGCGCCGTTCCGGAACCGTCGGGTTTCCGGTCGGCTTTTCATTGAAGAAATACGATTTCTGCCGCCGTTTCTCCTCCTGCGAGCGGGCGACGTAGACCTTTTCGTGCGTATAGGGATTCTCTCCGGTGTAGAACATCACCGACGAAAGTGTCATCGGCGTGGGGGTGAGGTCCTGTACCTGTTCGAGGTTGAAATGGAGTTTGCCGAGGACTTTCTCCGACAGCGAACGCATGTCGCGTTCGGTGCAGCCGGGGTGCGACGAGATGAAGTAGGGAATCAGCTGGTAGGGCAGTCCTTCGCGGCGGCAGATGCGCTGGAAATCGGCGGTCAGCCGCTCGAAGAGCGCGAACGGCGGTTTGCGCATCAGTTTCAGCACGGCATCTTCGGTGTGTTCGGGCGCGACTTTCAGTCGTCCCGACGTGTGGTATTTCACGACCGTATCGAGATAGGGACTCTCGTCAAACAGGTCGTAGCGGATGCCGCTGCCGACAAAGGCCTTTTTGACGCCTTTCACCGCCCGGATCTTTTCGTAAAGCGCCAGCAGCGGGCGGTGGTCGTTGTCCAGATTGGGGCACATCTTCGGATGCAGGCACGACGGGCGGCGGCATTTGCGGCACAATTCCCGGTCGCGTCCGCCCATGCGGTACATGTTGGCCGACGGGGCGCCCACGTCCGACAGATAACCTTTGAAGTCCGGCATCCGGGTCACGCGCTCCACCTCTGCGAGGATGGAACGTTCGCTGCGCGAGTTGATGAACTTGCCCTGATGGGCCGATATGGTACAGAACGAACAGCCGCCGAAGCATCCCCGGTGGATATTGACCGAGTGTTTGATCATCTCCCACGCCGGAATATCCCCTTTGCCGTTGTAGCGCGGATGCGGTGCGCGCTCGTAGGGAAGGTCGAACGAGTGGTCCAGCTCGTCGGTCGAGAGTGTCGTGTTGGGCGGCGTGACGACCACATAACGGTCGCCCACGGCCTCGATGAGCGTCGCCGTCGGCTCCATCAGGTTGCTCTGGGTCTCGATGATGGTGAAATTCTCGCCGAAGGCCCGTTTGTCCCGCACGCACTCTTCGTAGGCGTGCAGCCGGATCGTCTCCGCCGGGTCGAGCCGCTG
>CABSMD010000062.1 GCA_902478725.1 uncultured Clostridia bacterium | reverse complement strand
AACAGGAAAGTAACTGCCGGTAAAGAAGTTCATTCATAGAAAGCGGAGTTGCCTAGCGAGAGCGCAAGAGAGGAAAAGGTAGAGCAATCTCCGGTTTCAACAGGAAAGTAACTGCCGGTAAAGAAGTTCATTCATAGAAAGCGGAGTTGCCTAAACGGGCATATCGATGTGATATACTGTAACCATCTGTTTAGACAAATGTACAAATGAGAAAGGGTCATCACTATGGAATTTGAAAGCTTGCTGCACGACTCTCTGCCGCGCGGCGGCCGGACGGCAAGGCTGCTGGCGGGGCTTTCCCGGATACCGGCCGGAGCGAAAATCCTCTGCTATAATACCGACGACCGCCTCACACGTGCCCTGTACGCGGTCAAACAGGCCGTTTTGACGGTTGTGCGCGACAGCGAAAGCGAGCAGTGGGCGAAAAAGGCGCTGCGGAGCAAACGGCTGGTTTTCTTACATAGTACGTTTTTGGACGTTGCAGGGGGCGGCTTCGACGCGGTGGCGCTCTGCCCGGACAGCGTGGAGAGCGACGCGCTTTCCGTAGACTTAGCCTATGCCGCGAAGCTGCTAAACGACGGCGGCAGGCTGCTTCTGACCTTCCCGGCGGCGGGGCTTGACATGGCGGCCATGCGGGAGTTGGTGGGACAGAAATTTCATAAAATCCAATGTATCGTAAATGAGGGGCAGGCAAGCATCCTTTCATTAAAAAAATAAAAGGGAGAGATTTTTATGGCAAACATCGGTGCGCAACTTTACACGGTGAGAGATCACCTGCAAACGAAGGAGGACGTTGACAAGACCTTCCGCAAGCTCCGCGAGATCGGCTTTGAGTGCATACAGGTTTCCGGCATGGGATATTACGATCCCCAGCAGATCCGTGACCTGTGCGACGAGCTGGGCATGGTGGTCTGCGGTACCCATATCAGCTTTGAACGGATGCGGGATGATTTCGACGCGGTGATCGCCGAGCACAAGCTGATGAAGTCGGAGCGCATCGGCATCGGCGGCCTTTCCGGCGAGTACCGTGACAGCGCGGAGGGCTACATCCGTTTTGCAAAAGAGGCCAATGAGGTAGCCAAAAAGCTGGCGGCGGAAGGCTTCCCGTTCACGTATCACAACCATGCATTCGAATTTCAAAAATTCGGCGACAAGACCGGTTTTGAGTTGTTGGTGGAAAACTGCGACCCGCAGTATGTGGAATTTTTACTGGACACCTATTGGCTCCAGGTCGGCGGCAATGACATTGGATACTGGATCGATCGTCTGGCAGGCCAGTTGGGTATCGTACACTTTAAGGATATGACCGCCAATGGAAATGCTTCTATCATGGCGGAGGTCGGCGAAGGGAATATGAACTGGCCGAAGATCATCGACCAGTGCAAGGCGGCCGGTGCGAAGTGGTATGTCATCGAACAGGATACCTGCCAGCGCGATTCGCTGGAGAGCATCGCCATCAGCTACAACAATCTCAAAAAGATGGGGTTGGAGTAGGCTTTACAGGGTTATTTAGGGGGTTGTCTCCGGCGGGATATTGCGTCCGTCGGAGGCGGCCTTTTTTTGCCAAAAACTCTTTTTTTACCAGCGCGTTTGTGATATACTGTAAGCAACTTCGTTTTCAACAGGAAGGTAATGACCGGCATGGGATGCTTGATGAGAGAAAACGAAGTTGCTTGAGAAACAGTAAATCTATGGTATATTACAAAAAAGAAAGAAGGAGAAGGATATGAAAAAAGTATTGGCAATCGGCAACAGCTTTTCCCGCAATGCCTGCCGGCATCTGCACCAGATCGCGGCATCCGGCGGCTTGAAGCTTACGGTGGTAAACCTCTATATCGGCGGGTGTCCGCTGGCGCGGCATTGGGAGAATGTGGAGCAGGATGCGGCTGCCTATGAAAAACAGGTCAACGGGCAGGACGGTTGTGGTCAGGTCTCAATCCGGCAGATGCTGGAGGCGGAGGAGTGGGACGTCATTACCCTTCAGCAGGTCAGCCAGGACAGCGGCAAGCCCGAAACCTATTATCCTTACATAGAACAGCTTGCCCAATATGTGCGGGAGCGTCAGCCGCATGCCACGTTCATGATTCATCAGACCTGGGCCTATGAGGTGGGGTATGAGAGACTTTCCCTTTACCATGACAGCCAGCAGGAGATGTTCGACTCGCTCAAGGCGGCCTATCAGGAGGCCAGCGTCCGCGTCGGGAAGCTGGTAAATGCGGACGGCGCCCCCCTGCCGATCATCCCCTGCGGGGAGGCGTTCCAAAAGGCGCGGCAAGACCCGCTGTTCCAATCGCGTTTTGGGGTGGAGCAGGCGGTGCGGCTCAATGTGGACGGTTTCCATGCCACCGACGATTACGGCTGTTACCTGCTCGGCGCGGTTTGGTATGAAACATTGAGCGGCAAGACAGCCGCCGAAACAGCCTATTGTCCGGAAGGGATGCAATACCGTAGCCTGTTGGCGGACTATGCGCATGAAGCGGTTATGGAATACCGGAAATAAAGGAGGGGACGCCTGTGTTGTGGCTGGTACTGCTGTTGGCGGTTTATCTCGTGATTGTGTTTGTACCGGGGGAGAAATTTTCGATGAAACAAGACAGGCTGGGCAAAAAGGGCTTTTGCATTGCCCTGGGGGTGCTGCTGGCGGGCTCTCTGGTGCTTAGAATCTGCCTGGTCAAATGGTTCCCCAACGCCTATCAGGTGGACGAGAACTGCTTTTTCGCGTGGGCATGGCAGGTGAAGGAGTACGGGATTCCCGCGTTTTATAACACCACCTCCTTCTGCGATTACCCACCGGGGTATCTGTATGTCCTCTACCCGATCGGCGCAATGATACACGCCTTTTCCATGAGCATTGAGCAATTTGCAACCAAGCTGCTTCTGCGGCTTCCGGCGATCCTGTTTGACCTGGCGGGCGTCTGCCTGCTCGTCTGTGCGGCGCGCAGGCGGCTGGGAAATACAAAAGCGGTCTGGCTGGGGGTTCTGTATTCGCTTTGCCCGATGGTGCTGCTCAACTCCTGCGTGTGGGGGCAGATCGATTCGATCTGGACCTTTTTCCTGCTATGCGCCTTTGTGCTTGGTACCCGTAAAAAAATTGTCCCGAGCGCGTTCTGCCTGAGCCTGTCGGTGCTGGTCAAACCACAGGCGCTGTTGTTCATGCCCATTTTTGTGCTGCTGTACTTTGGCGGCCAGGGGGAGTGCGTCAAAAATTACGCGAAGGCGTTACTCGTTGGCGCGGGTATGTTCGTGCTGGCTTCGGTGCCGTTTTGCGGGCTGGATTTTGGGCTGGCCGCGTCAAAATATTTCGGTACGATGACCGGCGGTTACCCCTATGCCACGATCAATGCCTTTAACCTGTATGCTTTACTCGGTGCGAACTGGGCGCCCATCGGCAACCGCTTCCTGTTCGTGACCTACCAGTTTTGGGGGTATGTGATGATGGCCGGCGCGGTGGCGGCGGGGGTATATACGTATTTTAAAAAGCGGAAAAATATCTATTTCTCAGCCGCGGTGCTGATGATTTTTATGTTCCTGTTTGCGACCATGATGCATGAGCGTTACCTGTATCCGGCCGTCCTGCTGCTGCTTTTCGCCTATATCGAATCGGGCGACCGCGAGTTTGTCGGCAGCGGCGCGATGATTGGAGTGCTGAATTTCTGCAACGTCCTGCTGGTCCTGCTGGCGTTTTATCAAAATACGGTGGTGCAGGGAGTGCCGGTGTTCCTGCTTTCGGCGCTGACGCTGGCGGCGGGGCTTTATGTCATGACGCTCCATCCGGCTAAAAACTTGGGGGAGGGGAAGGAATGAACAAAAAGGACTACCTGATTATGGCGGTGCTGACCGCCCTATATGCAGTGATTGCGTTTTGTAACCTCGGCGCGACCGTCGCGCCGGAAACCTTCTGGCAGCCGCAGTCTCAGCAGGTGGAGTTGGCGGTGGATTTCGGCGAGACCTACGATGTTTCACGGGTACAGCTTTACCCCAACATCGAGAACGCTTCCTTCGAATTTGCCACCAGCACCCGTATGGACAGCCCCGGCGAGGACGCGGGGGAGCTGGAGAAAACCGAATGCTTCCAGTGGTTCACGGTGGAGATCGATAAGCCCGCGCGCTATGTGGTCATACGGATGCAGGGCCGGGCGATCAACGTCGGGGAAATAACCTTTTTTGACGGGGAACAAAAACCGATCCCGGTCAAAAATATTCTGGGCACGACCGACCAGACGGTGACCCGGATGTTTGACGAGGCGGACAAGACGCCGTTTGAGAGCGACTACTACCACGGCACCTATTTTGATGAAATCTATCATGCGCGCACCGCGTATGAGTTCATCAATCACCTGCTGCCCTATGAGATCACCCACCCGCCGTTGGGGAAGGTGATCATCTCGCTCGGTATCAGGCTGTTTGGGATGACGCCGTTCGGCTGGCGGTTTATGGGAACCCTGTTCGGCGTGCTGATGGTGCCGTTGATGTATCTTCTGGGCAAGCGGCTGTTCAAAAAGACCTTTTTTGCCGCGGCCGCGTCAATCCTGTTTACCTTTGATTTTATGCATTTCGCCCAGACCAGGATTGCCACCATTGATACTTATGCGGTGTTCTTTATCATGCTGATGTACCTGTTCCTCTATGAGTACATGCGGCAGGATTATTGCCGTGCCCCGATGAAAAAAATACTGCTTATGCTGGGGCTGTGCGGCCTGTTCTTCGGGCTGGGCGCGGCAACCAAGTGGACCTGCCTGTACGCGGGCGCGGGGCTGGCGGTGATCTTTTTTATCGACCTGTTTTGCAAGTACCGCCGGGCGAAAAAGGAGGAGCAGCTGTCCGTTTTCAAAGGGCGGACGTTGCGTATCATCTGCTGGTGCCTGCTCTTTTTCATCGTGGTGCCGGTGCTGATCTACGCGGCGTCGTATGCGCCGTTTGTTGCCTGTGAGGGGCAGACCTGGCAGAGCGTGATTAATAACCAAAGCTATATGTTCGATTACCATAGCGGTTTGAAGGCGGATCACCCCTATTCCTCCAAGTGGTACGAGTGGATCGTGATGGTCAAGCCGATCGTCTTTTACCGGGTAACGCCGGTAAACAACCCCGAGCAAATCAGCACGATCGCCTCGTTCGGCAATCCGCTTGTCTGGTGGGTGGGGATTTTGGCGATGCTCTACCTGCTCTACTGTGCGCTTCGTTTCCGGGATAGGAGGGCGTGGTTTATCTTTGGCGCATACCTGGCCCAGCTCCTGCCTTGGGTGCTGGTCAGCCGGGTGGTGTTCATCTACCATTATTTCAACAGCGTGCCGTTTCTGGTGCTGGCGATCGTATACGCCATCACACGGTTTTATGAGAAAAATCCAAAACGGTGCGTGGCGGTCACCAGTGTCTACCTGGCCGGGTGTGTGGCGCTGTTCGCGCTCTTTTACCCGGTGTTGTCCGGCCTGCCGGCGGGCGTGGACTATGTGCGGGATACGCTGATCTGGTTCAAGGAGTGGTACTTTGTATAGGCATGGGGCTTGGTTCCCAGGCCTGATCTTATAGGGTAAAGGAGCGTTTTCATTTGCGTGAGATTCAATCGGAAGAGATTATAGAGACGGTTTCGGGGCTGTGTGTGCGGGCCAACTGCGTGCTAAACGGCGATATCCGCGATGCGCTGGAGAGGGGCATGGCGTGTGAAAGCTGCCGGGTCGGCAGGGAGATTTTGGGGAATTTGCTGGAGAACGCGGACATTGCAGCCGGCGAATCCATCCCGATCTGCCAGGATACCGGCATGGCGGTGTTCTTTGTCGAGCTGGGGCAGGAGGTACGGGTGCGCGGCGGCCTGACCGAAGCGATCAACGAGGGGGTGCGCCGCGGGTACCGTGACGGGTTTCTTCGAAAGTCGGTGGTCGCCGACCCGCTGCACCGCGATAATACCGGAGACAATACCCCGGCGGTCATCCATTATGACATTGTGCCGGGGGATAAGCTGAAAATCACCTTCGCCCCTAAGGGATTCGGGAGCGAAAATATGAGCGCGCTGCGGATGCTCAAGCCCTCGCAGGGACGCGAGGGTGTGGAACGGTTTGTGCTGGAAACGGTTACGGCGGCCTCCTCCAACCCCTGCCCGCCGATCGTGGTCGGCGTAGGGATTGGGGGCACCTTTGAAAAGGCGGCTCTGCTTGCCAAGCGTGCGCTGACGCGTCCTCTCGGCAGCCGTCATACCGACCCGTATTATGCGGAGATGGAGGACGGCCTGCTTCGTCAAATCAACGAGCTGGGCATCGGCCCGCAGGGGTTTGGCGGGGATACCACCGCGTTGGGTGTGAATATTGAAACCTTTCCGACCCATATCGCAGGGCTTCCGGTGGCGGTCAACATCAGCTGCCATGTCACCCGCCATCTGACGGCGGAGTTATAAATCGGGCGGCTGTGGGTATACTAAATTTACCTGTTGCAGTTTTGCTTAAAAAGGTTTATAATGGAATCGTAGGATATATTCCCCTCTCCGGGGATGATCCTGTCGGGCTTGATTGCAGGGCAAAATTTTGACAAAGGAGTGGTCGGTATGAAGTTTATTATCGCAGGCAAAAAAATGGAGGTTACCGATGCGATCCGGGACAAGATCGAGAAGAAGCTGGGTAAGCTGTCCAAGTTTTTTCCCGAGGATACCATTTGTCATGTGACGCTCAGGATGCAAAAGGGCAGGCAAACCGTCGAGGCCACCATCAACCACAACAGTATGATCTTCCGCGCGGAAGAGGAGTCGTACGACGTGTATGCGTCGATCGACCGGGTGGTTGAGATCCTGGAACGGCAGATCAGGAAGAACAAGACCCGGCTGGAGAAGAGGCTGCGCGAGGGCGCGTTCCATCCGACCGAGCTGGACAATGAGCTGCCGGAGGAGGAAAAGGAATTTAACATCGTCCGTGTCAAAAGCGTTATGGTCAAGCCGATGAGCGTGGAGGAGGCGATCCTGCAGATGAACCTGCTGGGGCATGAATTCTTCCTGTTTAAAAACGCCGACTCCCAGAGCATCGACCTGGTATACCGCCGTAAGGACGGCAACTATGGCCTGATGAACACGAACGAGTAAAAATAAACGAGGAAAAGAGGGTGTTTCCAATGGTAACGATAGAAAAGACCACATACGGCGAGTGGGGACAGTGCGTCCGCCTGACAAACGGCTCGATCGAGCTTTTTGCGACGCTGGATTTCGGCCCGCGCGTCATCCGGTTTGGCTATGTGGGCGGCCAAAACCTGTTTTGTGAGGATTCCAAGGTGGAATCGTCCATGTCCGGCCCGGAGATGGACGAACGCTACGGCGAGGGCAGTACCTGGTACATCCGTGGTGGGCACAGGCTGTGGACCAGCCCGGAGGCTGCGCCGCGCTCCTACTATCCGGACAATGAGCCGGTCGCGTGTGCGGAGATTGAAAACGGGGTGCGCCTCATGCCGCCCGCGCAGAAATGGAACCAGCTGCAAATGGAGCTTGTGATCACCATGTGTCCTGATTCTGACAACGTCACGGTGCAGCACAGGATCACCAACCTGGGCGCGTGGGAGGTTACGTTCGCCGCCTGGGGGCTTACGGTGCTGGCCCGTGGTGGGAAGGAAATCGTCCCGCAGCCGCAAAAGGACACCGGGCTTTTGGGCAACCGTGTGCTTGCGCTGTGGCCGTATACACGTATGAACGACGAGCGCGTCTACTGGGGCGATAAATATATCACCCTGCGGCAGGTGCCGGGTGCGGCGGAGCCGATCAAGTTCGGTATCAACAGCGAGCATGGCTATGCCGCCTATATCCTAAACGGCGATATGTTTGTCAAGCGGTTCGATGTGGTGGAGAATGGCTGCTATCCCGACGGCGGGATGTCGTTTGAAACCTATACCAATTTCCTCATGCTCGAAATGGAGAGCATCAGCGAGCTGCAAAAGGTACGTCCCGGCGGAACGGTTGAGCACACCGAGCGCTGGTCGATGTACAAAGGGGTGGACACCCCCTCCGACTGTGAGGATGAGATCGGGGCGCTGGTCGACCGGTATATTAAATAGTTCCATTGATTCAAACGATAAACACCACCGGCAAATTTTGTTTACCGGTGGTGTTTTTTGTATGAAAACACTTTCTATTTAGCCCGTATGGGTGTATAATAAAAATAGCAAATATTTGGCGGCAATAAAATCCCTTTTTCAGCCGGATAAGCCCATGAAATCAGCATTTCTGCTGCATGCAATACCATCCTGCCAAGGGTAAAATGGCGCCTAAGCGGACAAACAATTGATAGCAGTGGAGGAATTCGCGTATGAAGCATTTCTTTGAAGCACTGACAAGTGAGGGAAAACACAAAGCACTGCCCGGAGAGTTTGATTATTTTGGAAAACTGATTGGCAGTTGGAAAATAGACTATGTTGACAATAGTAATTCCTGCGTGATAAAAGGCGAATGGCATTTTTCATGGATTCTTGAGGGAATGGCGATACAGGATGTTATTGTCTTGCCCGGATTTGAATATGGAACAACGCTTCGTGTCTACAACCCGGGCACACACGCTTGGGATGTTGCATATTGCTATACAGGAAAAATCATGCGGCTTGAAGCAAGAAAGCAGGATGATAAGATCGTTTTAACAAACATTGAGGATGCAAGAAGAAAATGGATTTTTGTTGAAATTGAGGACGATCATTTTCATTGGCAGGATGTTACGGTAAAAGAGGACGGCAAGTGGCATGTTGATTTTGATTTGTATGCCGAGCGCGCCTAATGAGTGTATTTGCTTTATCTTGTGGGTATCATGCGGCTTTGTGGGATTTAACTATGAGAAGCTTCGCTGTCTTTTGCCGGATTATTCCGGTATCAATCAATAAAAAATAGATGCGGCGGGCCCGGGTGGACGGGGGAACCCCGTCCGCCGGCTTTGGGGTGTGGCGGCGGTATTTTTTTGCCCTTTTTTCGTGTGGCGCTTGCATTCGACACAAAAAAGGGATATAATAAATAAACACGAACAAATAGATTAATGGCGGAAGGGACTGAAGGAGCGTGGGAGAGCATGATTACATCCTGATTGCGGACGACATGGAGGTCAACCGTGCTATTTTATCCGAAATTTTTTGCAGCTCTTACAACATCCTGGAAGCCGCCGACGGAAAAGAGGCGCTGCAGCAGGTACGCCGGCATGAGGAAGAGCTGCGCGTGGTGCTGCTGGATATCGTCATGCCGGAGATGTCCGGCTACGATGTGCTTGTTGCCATGCGGGACGATGGAATTTTAGACAAGGTTCCGGTTGTGGTAGTTACCTCGGAGGACTCGATCCAGAGTGAAATGAAGTCGTTTGACCTGGGTGCGTCCGACCTGATTATGAAACCGTTTGAGCCGCATGTGGTGCGGCGGCGGGTGCAGAATATAATAGACCTGTACCAGCATAAGAATAATTTGGAGCATTTGGTGGAGACACAGGCGCAGCGGCTGCAAGCCTCAAACGAGGCGATGATCGACGCGCTCAGCTCGGTAATCGAATACCGTAACCTTGAGTCCGGCCAACATATCCGTCGGATTCGGATGTTCACCAAGATACTGGCCGAGAGGATTGCCAAGGCCGGATACAGTAAATGGAGCCCGGCGGATATCAATATGATTTCCAGTGCCGCCTCTATGCATGACATCGGCAAGATTGCGATCCCGGACTCGATCCTGACAAAGCCCGGGCGTCTGACCGACGAGGAGTTCGAGGTGATGAAGACGCATGCCGAAAAGGGCAGTGAGATGATCCGTGAGATCTCGTGGATGAGCGATCAGGAGTACATCCATTACGCCTATAATATCTGCCGGCACCATCATGAGCGGTGGGACGGACGCGGCTATCCGGACGGATTAAAGGGGGAGGACATCCCGCTTAGCGCGTTGGTAGCGGGTGTAGCGGATGTGTACGACGCACTCACCACCGTGCGGGTGTATAAAGGCGCTTATACCCATAAGGAGGCCGTGCGGATGATCTGCGGCGGGGAATGCGGCAATTTCCCCCAGTGGCTGCTGGCCTGCCTGCTGGATGTGGAAAAGAGCTTTGCCCGCCTGGCGCGAGAATATGCGGACGGACGTGCCCTGCCTGGAAAGGCTACTACGATTGGTTGAGGAGAGATGGAAATGATAAAACGCTTACAAGAAGCCGGTGTAGACGTAGAAGCTTCGGTAAACCGGTTCAGCGGGAACGAGGCGCTGTACCTGCGGTTTATTGAAAAGTTCCGGCAGGACAAGACCTATTCCCAGCTGTGCGAGGCACACCAAAAGAGCGACCATGACCAGCTCTTGACTGCCGCCCATACCTTAAAGGGCGTGGCGGCCAATCTGGGGATGAACGCCTTAAGCGATGCGTGTGCCGGATTGGTACAAAAACTTCGCGCGGGGGAGACCGGCGCGCTGGATGAGGCTTACAGCAAAGTCGTCCGGCAGTATGAAGCGATAATCGGCGCGATCAGCGGATAGGAACCGGTATTGAAAAAGCAGGTGGATACCTGCTTTTTTTATGCCCGAAAGTTGGATACAGGCCGGGACAGTCCCCAATCGAACCGCCTTTGCATACCATGATGGTATCTTTGATTGAGAAGGGGGCTGTTCGATGGAAAAACAGAGTTTGAAGCGGTGCTTCGGGATGCGTGAGGCGCTCACGATCACCGTCGGGACGGTGATCGGCGTCGGCCTGTTCACAATGGGCGGCAATGTGGTGGGAAGGATGGGACCCTCGGTCATCCTGGCGACATTGGCGGCGCTTGCGGTCAGCATTTACCCCGCACTGATCTATGCGGAAATGGGGGCGGCGCTGCCTTTTGCAGGCGGCACCTACCAGTATGCCACAGCGGGGCTTGGGCGGCCGTTTGGGATGTTGGCGGGCTGGAATTTTGTGATCTCAATGGTGTCGGTGGCCAGCGGCGAGGCGCTGGCGTTCAGCTTTTACCTGCGCACCCTGCTTGCGGCGCTGGGAGTGACCCTGCCCTTCGGCGACACAGTGCTCGCCTGCCTGGTGGTGCTGGCCTTTGTTATTCTGGGCGTGTGCGGTGTGGAGATGACGGGACGGCTGCAAAACGCCTTTATGTTCTTCTTTTGGGGGGTGACGGTGGTGTGGGTGGCCTCCATGCTGCCCCATATCGGTGTTGGCAATTTTGGGGCGTTCGGCGTGGATGGCGGCTTTTTGGCCAATGTGGCGATGGTCTGGTGGTGCTTTGCGGGGTTTGAGACCTGCTGTGCGATGGGGGAGGAGATCCGCCATCCCCAGATCAACCTGCCCCGTGCGCTTTTCTTGGCGCCGTTTCTGGTGTTTGCGGTGAACGGCCTGTTCCAGTGGGTGCTGGTGAGCCTCGTACCGGCGGACAGCCTGGCCGCCCTGGCCGCGGCGGATGCGCCCTATGCCTTCGGCCTGCAAGCGGCCGGGGTGATTGGGTTTCCCCTGATCCTGCTGTGTGCGGGCATCGCGTTTGGCGGCGATTTTTCCACATTGAACGCAAGCCTGACCGCCCCAGCGCGCTATCTCTACACCATGGCGCGCGACGACGCGTTGCCCGCGTTCCTCGCGCGGGTGCATCCAAAGCGGCAGACGCCCTATATCGCGGTGCTTTTGCTGGGCGGGCTGATCGTTTTGCTGGTCGGCACCGGCTCGCTTTACCTGATTGCGTCGCTGTCGCTGTTTGCGACGCTGCTGTATTACATCATCGGCATGGCGGCGGCTATGGG
>CABSMD010000061.1 GCA_902478725.1 uncultured Clostridia bacterium | reverse complement strand
TTTGCATCGGCATCGTGGGAGAATATCTGGCCAAAACCTACACTGAAGTAAAACATAGGCCTATATATATAATCAAGGAAACAGACGAGGACAATTTAGAATAAAGTCATCTTCTGTTTCCTGTTGCGAACATCGAACGCACGTATTGGACTGTCGCTTTCTCAAGTTTAAAGAGTCCAACTGCTAATGCCATGATTATTAAGAAATCTGCAAAGAAAAGTAGATATCCGTCAAAAGGTGACAGAGCGGTGCAATCAACGATTGTGAAGACTTGGGCAATCAAGACGTGATGTACCAGGAAAATTGGATACGAGTATTTCGCGATGGACTTTACTGGTACACGTACGGGTTGCACATCAAGCCATTTTGCTGCATAAACGATGACTAGGAATGCACCGATTCCTACTACAGTCACGGCAAAAGAACCTTTTAGCAAAGGATGAAGCTCTTGTATGATAAGCACTAGAAGAGCTCCAGCTCCTGCGACCGTTGGTACTTTTTGTATGTACTGGATGAAATACATGCCGAACAGTAATTCTGGCAGTCGCGTAGTCATGAGCAGATCCGAAGGCAAACCAAATATTGTTGGCTGAAGGATCAAAGTAGCTGCATAAAGTGCAAGAGCGATAATGACTGTTATAATCGGGTGCTTCTTAACTCCACAGCGCAACAGAGGGAATAGCGCATAATAGATGAGGATGAACCCTAAAAACCATTCACCTAGCGTATAAAAAGTCGGGAACGAGGTGTTCGCGACCATGCCATCGATGCCAAGTACCGAAAAGATTAATGACCATTTCGGTGCGGAAGCAAGTACGTGTCCTCCGTTACGAAGGAAGAGAAAAGCATTCGCAAGGATAAATGCAATCCAGAACATTGGATAGATTCCAATGAAGCGCTTGTAATAGAAATGCCTGCAGTCTAGTTTGTCGGATTCGCCATATGTGTACATAAGCGCTGCTCCTGAAATGATGAGGAACAGCGATACACCTAGACTGCCTACATAAATGCCAAATGGTTCATACATGAAAACTGGATGGCCGAGCATATAAGGATTGTTGAAATGCGTGATAACAATAAGGATTGCAGCTAGCGCACGCACCAAATCCAAATAGAAAAGTCGTGGACGTTTTTTCTTGCTCTGCTGGGCTACGTCCTCAGCTTTCTTAGCGGTGAGACTATTGTCTGTCATGTACGGTCTTTCTTCAGATGGCTGTTGGCGTTTCCATATCGGGTTTTGTATGTGCGCGGGTGACGGATATGTCTATACAAGTTCATGAATTTTGCACCGCAATGATAGGCAAAGGGCACTTTTACCAGCATACGCTTGAACCATAGAAGAATGGCAGCTCTTAAAGAGAAGCCACGGGGTACATTTGTACACGTTCCAAGTAAAGTCGCATCAAGATAGGGAGCGGCACAATTGGCTAGCTTTTGGATATCATAAGAGAGGTTAGTGATCTCGATACGCGCAAAACGGTCAGAATAGATATAGCCTGTGTAGTAGCCGTTAGCTTGAGGAACATAACCGTAAGCTCGTTCAACAAAATGAAGCATGGAACCGTCGATTTTATTCGGCTCAGGAGGGAAGTCCTCATACTTCCAGTCGATGTCGAAGAACTGTTGCAAAGCTTTTGGACGGAACCAGAACATCGTTCCCATGGGAGCAATAGGTTCTTTATCCTTATCCAGTGGAACCTTAACCCGTAGTGTTTTTTCAAGCATTTTTTTGGTACCTTCGTAATTTGGTCCCCAAAGACTGGCGAAATTACCAAAGTAATCAGCATGGTTCGGCGGCGCAGGTGCAAGAACGCCAGCATGCGGATCATTCTCGAAATGATTGATTATATTGCTGACCAGAGCCTTACTTCCTAATACATTCTCGAAGCACTTATAAGCGAAGCCATCACCTATGCTGTATGGAGAAAGTTGGGTAACTTTTTTGTCATGTGCGAAGCATACGTAATCGTATTGAAGGCAGTCTTTGCCTGCTCCAACCAATAATGCGCTGACGTCACGTCCGCGATTCTGAATAACACGCACATCAACGTTATAGGGCAGATCTTTGCAACGCTCTCGCACAATCGTAGCGTTCTCCTCAGAGCCAACGGTGAAAATGAAATCGCAACCTTCCGGCATGGATTTAGCGTATTCCAGAGTCTTATCGAGCAAATCCATATAGTACAAATGCATGATAAGAGCAATACGCTTATTAGTCGGAATGGGAGCGATAGTATTTGTGGGAAGAACAAAATCAAGATGCAGGTTTTTGACAAGATCTGCGAGATTCATGGTTCTCAGTGCATTTTGCCAAATGAGATCAACATCAAAGTCAGTATGATCACGTAGGAATTCAAACAAGTCCAACGCGGCATTGCCTACGGACTGATTCATGGTATCCATGTAGTCATGGAAGAATGAGCGACGTTTGAAAATAGGGCAACGCTTTTCTGCGACTAGTGTCTTCGCGGCAAAAGTAATCGGTCCGTATGTAAAGCCTTCTAAATCATCCGTATTGACGTAGGTGTCCCACTTAAATCCCTTGTCAGCAAAACGTTTAGTAAACAATGACTCATGGAGGCCAACAGAATCATAGTAGCTTTTAATAGGAGGCATATTGTCCCAATAGTCTTGGAATGACTTGCTCTCAATCAGGCTTCGACGGTATGCGTGGAAGTGGGATTGAATATGCTCTGGTAGATATCCAAAGGGACTGCGCCCGAATGGGTCCTGTGGAACTTTATGGAACTTTGTGATACCCCAGAAGTCCAAATCACGCTGATCCATCGTCTCAAACATTTCAGAGAACGGATAGACAGGACCCATGATGGTGGCGTTGAACAGCACAACTTCATCGAAAGATACGAGTTTTTCCCAACCGTAAGATTCCATTGCAGTTTTATAAGCCCAAACATCGAAGCCCTCATTTGGGCGAACAATCAGGTTATTTGTATACGAGGAAAGAATTTTTTCTCCTGCCTCGTTCAATTTTCCATTGCAGACGATAGTCATTTCAGAAAGATAGGGTCTGAAACCATTCAGCAATGTAGGGATGTAGTCATCTACCACGCCTTCTGCATCGTAGAAGAAGAAAATCCCAAGACGTTTTACCGATGACTCATCTTGAATTTTCATAGTAGTTTGCTCTCTCTGTGTGTATTGATAATACGTACCACGACCTAGACAGGTTGCTGCAGTTATTTATCTGGTCATAATTACTTACAGCAATGACTCGCTGTCGCTTTCTAAAGACCTGTCAATTTTTTGAAAGTCGTCCTTCTCGTAAAACTTGACTAGTCGATGCGATTAAAAGTCAACGCGCGGTCACTGAGGATACCGTTTTCGCTGTTTCTATCATTGCGCACTGCAAAATAGCAGCAGAAATCATCGTTGGTGAAAGCGACGTAATCTGGCCGTTCTGATTCCTCTGACTCAGAACGGATGGTGGCGAAAATGCGGAACTCCCCGTTATTGAATTGCTCCATTGGAATGGAAAACCGGACTTTATGGTGCCCTTTTTCAATTGGGAGACCGAAATATTCGCTTTGAGTATCGACGTCATAAATTTGGCCACCGCGTCGTGCATCTTGCAGAATTAGCCCCAGATATCCCTGTCGATCACTAATGGCGTATTCATATTCAACGTCAAAAACAAAGGGAGATTCCCCATCGACGATTTTAGGGCTGACAGGAGTTATTCGAAGCACGGGAACGCGCTGGTTCAGACCATTGGGATAGCGATGCTCCTTGCTCGAGTCGTTCTTTGTCTTGTAATAGTTGAGTTCATGTGCATTCTCGAGCGAATACTGATCTGCGACATTATGTGGGTCACCAGAGGCAATAATTTCACCGTCTTTAATGAGAATTGCCTTATTGCAATACTTCTTGACGGCATCCATGCTATGCGTGACAAGTATAACTGTCTTGCTTGGATCGGTTTTGACCTGCTTAAAGAACCTATCGCACTTCTTCTGGAAAGCCTCGTCTCCAACCGCAAGTACTTCATCTAGAACTAGAATGTCTCCGCGCGCCTTGATAGCCACAGAGAAAGCAAGACGCACCTGCATGCCGCTAGAATAGTTTTTAAGTTTCTGATCCATGAATTCACCAAGCTCAGCAAATTCAACGATATCGTCATACATTGCGTCGACTTGGTCGCGAGAGAAACCGAGGAGTGCGCCATTGAGGTACACATTTTCTCTACCCGTTAATTCTGGATTAAAACCGACACCTAATTCGATAAACGGGACTAGAGTTCCATTTATCACAACGTTGCCTTTTTCGGGTGTATAGATACCTGAAATAATCTTGAGGAGGGTTGATTTTCCAGAGCCGTTTCGTCCGACGATACCAAAGAAATCACCTTTTCGTACTTCGAAAGAAATATCGCGCAGCACTTGCTGTTCACGGTATCCTTTGATGCCTTTGGTCCAGTTCAGGAAGGCTTGTTTTAGGCCACTTGCCTGTTCTGTTGGCAGACGGAACGATTTTGCAACGTGAGAAACAGATAGCGCGAGGGGATTCTCTTCATCGTTCGACAGGACAATCGGGGTTTCAACTGTAGTCACTAGAGTACCTCCGCGAATTTGCTGCTATTCTTTCGGAAAACATGTACACCAAGCCAGAGCAATAATGCCGTCAGAGCATACGGGATAAGGGAAAGAATGGGGTCACCCACCCATGTCCATACAGTTGGAATGTCCTCTGGAGATAACAGATTGTGACGGACATCCATGATGGCCTGCGCTATTGGATTGAGTAACATAATTTTGGACACAGCGGGGAAGTACTGTGAAACCATAGAAAGTGGATAAATTACAGGAATCGCATAAAACATTGCTTGTAAAACGACATCCCATATATGGGACACATCTCGAAAATATACATACAACGTGCCGAGAAGCAACGAAATGGCGAGGGCCAGCGCATAAAGCTGCAGTACGTTCAGAGGAACTAGCAGCATATACCATGTGTAATGGGCGTGCGAGAAGAAACCGAAGATAACAACCACAAGCAAGTTTATTCCAAGGGAAATCATAGATCCCATGGTTGTTGCGGCAACGATGATATAGCTCGGGAAATGAACCTTGCGAAGTAAATCGCCACGATTAACTATTGACTGCATTCCCATAGTGGTCGCTTCAGAAAAGAATGACCACAAGCATGTACCGCACAGAAGTGAAATCGCAAATGTAGGAGTACCGTCCGAAAAACGTAGGAATCGGACGAAAACCATGTACATGACGGCAAAAAGCATCAACGGTTTTAAGACAGACCAAAGTACGCCTAGAAAAGATCCTTGATATCTTAGCTGGAAGTCAGTCTTCACTAATTCTTTAAATACCACTATTGAATATCGGTACTTAGCCTTGAAACGCCGAATTAAGTCACTCATAGTCTCTCCACTCTATCAAAAGGGATAGCTGAAACTTTAGGCTGTTTAAAATCTACACCCTATGCACATGCCACATATAACGTTGGATTGCTTTGGGAAGCAAGCTACTGCATGTTTTTAATTTTGCGGTCGTACACAGCCTTTTCAACTAACCGCATATGACGCAGAATTACACAAATTGTTTTTTGCGAAAGAGACAGCTTCCTAATAAGAGATTGAGCCTCGTTCTTGCTACGCTCATAAGTGCTTCTATTTGAGCTTAAATCGGGGGCGGAGGCTGCCTCGTTTAGTGATCCGATCATGGTGTAGTAGCTGCGGGCTGGAAGCACGCCTTGGCTGAGAGCATGCTCGAAATTTGACAGCCCCGCGTTGAGATTGTCCTGGTAAAAACTGTAATTGCGCTTGCTGTGAGTGACGGATCCAGGGGACTGGAGCCAGTAGTACAAAGTACAATCGATGTCCACAACTTTATGCATGCGGGAGTATAACTTGCCGGCTACCATGACATCTTGGGCATACATGCCTTCGGGGAAACGAATGCCGTCCCACAATTCTCGTTTGTATAAGCGGCACCAGTTCGCCTCGTTGAAGTAACGAGCTTCGGTATTTTTTTTGAGTATGTCACCGATGAGACGAAGACTCTTGCAGAAAACAGTTTGATACGACCGAAGTGGGTTTTTGAATGCAGTTACTTTGTTAGGTGCCGTTGCGCCTACTGCTGCAACTGATTTGACCTTATCGAGCTGTGAGATGCCAAACTGTTGCCACCGAGCCTTAGACATGTCAGAGCCGCTGCTTAGGAGAGCATGCAGAAGGAATTCAATGTTATGACAATCCAAAATGTCATCGTTGTCCGCAAAAGCGACATATTCACCGTGTGCGGCATCGAGGCCAGCGTTCTGAGCTTTAGCGATGCCACCATTTTCTTGATGAATGACATGAACACGAGAGTCCAGAGCTGCATAACTGTCGCAAATTTGTGGCGACTTATCCGTAGCGCCATCATCGACGAGGATGATTTCCAAGGTTTGGTATGACTGAGCCAGAATTGAATCGATACAGTATGGCAGATATTTTTCTGCGTTATACACGGGAACAATAATTGAGACCAACGGTCTTATATCGGTCATGAAGTGCATCCTTGACGCATGGGTTAGTCGTACGTTTCTATCGTACAAGGTTATTGGACTTTGGTGAAATCGGTGTTGTTTAGATACCCTTTGCCTGCGGTCATATCATATTGAACCAATTCATAGTCACGAAGTAGTTGTTTTGCGTCCTTACTCAGTGATTTCTTCGAGATCTGATTGCCTGACATGTCCAGATACGTTGTGTCCCCTGAACTGATTCCGCCTGTTTCTGTTGCGATGCGACTTGCTGCGGGAATTTGTTCCAACAATTGTGTAAGTAATGCAAGATAAGGAGATACTTTCGCATTCATATGGTTGGCTGCTAATGACATGAAGTAATTTGGCGACGTGAAGGCTGTATTAGAGGCATCGAGTTTCGTTCCACTTGATGCTGATGCACTGTTTGACCATATAAAGTAGTCGGTTTCATGTAGAGCGACGTGATTTTCAGTATCCTGATCAGCTGTCGAATAGATACTAGGCAGGTGATCGCCATAGAAAATCACAGTAATTGGCTTGTCAATTTGGTTGAGTTCGTCTAAGAACGAAGCGGTTGCCTGATCGGTGAGGTTTAGTCCTTTAGTATAGGTTTCGAGATTTTGATATTCGTCCGCAGACAATCCTGTGGAAGTATCTGCGCCTACAAATTCATTATCGATGTACCAATTGGTGTAAGGCATATGATTTTGCATGGTGGATAATTGCAAAAACTGTGGGTGCTTTTGCTTTTCGATTAAATCAATAATATTTTTGTATGCCTCTTCATCACTGACGTATGGAGAGTAGTCGATTGTGTCTTTGTGCTTGATTGAGGGAGTGCTATCAAGAGTGCGTAGGTGAGAAAAGCCAAATTTCTTGTAGTCAACGTTTCTCAGATACATGCTTTGGTAATACGGATGAACTGCGTCAGAGCCGTCAGCGCCATATCGATTGTTCCAGATTTGGTTGAAGGCATAAGGGTTCTTCTGATTAGGCACAAGCTGTTGGAACGGGATAATGAGGGAATCATCAAAAATAGACAGACTTAAACCCGTCAAAGCTTGATATTCCATATTGGCGGTACCTCCGCCATACCCCGAAGACAGCATCAAGCCCGAGGTCGTGGTGTCTTTTATAGCATGAATATTCGGAATCGGATCAGTCGAAAAAGAAATACCAGGAATTCTTGTTGGATCGGAAAAAGTCTCCGAAAGAATCATTACTACAGTACTGTCAGTAAGGTCATTCTGCCTGTTGTTGTTGATTGATATGGCCTGCTGAGAGTATTTTTCCGCAATTTGCGTCATTGTATCGCGATTATAATCTTTTGGTTTTTCTATCACTTTCGTTTTTGCCAAGCTGAGGAATGTAGTGACCGGACCATTGGTCTGGGCGTCAATTTTAGTATCGAATAAGGAAGGAGTATACCCAAGCGATCCCGCGAAAGAGTATGCCCAGGAGCCGGGAACGCTGAGGTTCCAAGAGTAGGAACAGAGCAAAGCAATACTGGATATTGCGGCAACAATGCGGGTAAGAGTGCCAGTAAAGTTTTTAATGCTTGCAAAAGGTCTTTTCCATGAGCAATAGATGAAACTCCGTCTACCATCTATAATGAAGAAAACGATACAGCAGCAAATAAACCATGCTAAAACAGTGATTACACTGTTGACGAATGATTGACTTTCTTCAGGAATGAAAGACAGAAGTTTTCCTGAATCTCCTCCGGTAACAAAAGATAGATCGGCAGGAATGATTGGTTCATTGCGTAGTCCCATCTTAACGCTGTTGGCCGTTCCGTAGACAGTGAAAAGAATACCGAACAATAATGTCGCAATCCAAAAACGATTGGTGACAAAGATGAAAACAAGATAAATCACTGCGAGTGTAAACAGACTGAGCAGGAATTGGTATTTTTGCTCAAGATACATTTGACTGACGAATTTGGTGACTTGCCCTGCGACGCTGTTCAGAATTTTGGTTGTCTGATCAACTTCATCGCCTTTATCGTACGTTGGTTCGCTATACACTCCCCACTGAAGGAAGATGACTTCGGCGGAAGTCAATAGGGTGAACACGATGGCGTAGAACGCGTATGAGAACCTCATGCGTTTCTTCCACAGGGGATACGTGCTCTGGAAGAATTTGATGATGAGTTGAATAGCTTTGAAATTGGCGAAAGTTTGCCATGCGGTCTTTACCGCTGTGGCGGCGGTATGGATGGCGTGGCCGGTGGTTTTGGCGGCTTTTGCAACTGCATGTCCTGCGGTGGAGAGTGCTTTTGCCGTAGTGTGTACGGATTGTTTGCAGACCTCGATAGCCTGCATCAGAGGATGCTCGTTAGCTTGCGCGAGTTGAATTTCAGTAGACGGGGGGGCTGAATGGGTACTGTCGTTCGCAGCTTCGTTAATGGCTTCGTCAATGGACTTGTCGTCAGTCGTTTTTGGCAGATGGGGCGCATCGACTTTGGGAATGAAAACGCTTGCGTTATCGGAGATGGCGTGAATTGCTGATTTCTGCGTATACAGCTTTGAACCATGGTGATCTGAAAGGGCGGATGGAGCGCAAGCGTTGCTATCTTCGTCATTCGCAAGAGGGCGATACGTTCCGCCCGTAATCGGCTGCTTAGTAAGTTTTGCGTATGAAGGCGCACAAGTGTGACGGTCGGGCGAGAAAATAGGCATCGTCGCATCCTTCAAAAAGATGGCCCCCTTATAATTGGAGGCTCTGTACAATTAAACCGGGTACATTTTAGTGTTCAGCTGTGGACGAACGAGTATCTAGCGGATGTCTGAAAGGTGGCTGGAAGGTTAACTGGGTGACGGGCAGCAAACAGATGTGTTCAAGGTGGACAACATATGCGCGCGCAAGTGTTGGGCGTCATTTGCTGGTAGTGCACCAAAAAGCGCTGTCTGCATGAAGCCTTCTACAGCAGTCCCGCCATGTAGATCGGCAGCTTGACCACGTCATTTTCCACGACCAGCGGTTTCGGATGCAGCACGTATCTGGTGCCGACCTTCTTATCGAATTTTGCCTTGAATTTGTCTAACGAGACCGTGCGGTAGCGTTTCGATGACTTGACCTCGATGGGGCTGACCCTGTACTTCATCGCCGCGTTCTCATACGGTTCGACAATGAGGAAGTCGATCTCCATACGGTTCGACGGGTCGTCGCGGTCGCTGCGCAGGTCGACGAAGTAGTCCGCACGTCATCGGGGGTTGCAACCAGTTAACTTAATTGCTTGCTTTCGATTGTTTTCGTATGATATACTTGAGTCATGCGTGTCAGGGAATGGGCGAAACGAGAGGGTTTCAACGAGCAGACGGTATGGCAGTGGTGCCGAGAGAACCGCATGCCCGTCCCATTCGAGCGCATGAGCACGGGCACGATAATCATCCACGACCCGAAATACGAGAACCGACCCGTCACCCCCACGGCGAACGGCAGGACGGTGTGTTACGCGCGTGTCAGCTCGTCTGACCAAAAGGACGATCTGACACGTCAGGCCGACCGGTTGAAGGCGTTCGCCCTTGGTATGGGAGTGGAGAAGCCGGAAATCGTCACAGAGACGGGTTCCGGCATGAACGACAGGCGGCGCAAGCTCAACCGGCTATTGTCCGACCCGACCGTGGACACGCTGATCGTGGAGCACAGGGACAGGCTCGCCCGCATGAACGCGGGACTGGTGGAGAGCGCGCTGAAGGCGCAGGGACGCCGAATCATCGTGGTGGATGACACGGAGCTGGATGACGATTTGGTGCGCGACATGACCGAGGTGCTGACCTCGTTCTGCGCCCGGCTGTACGGGCGTCGCGCGGCCAAGCGCAAGACGGACGCGGCGTTGAAGGCGGCGCGCGATGCTTGAGGCGGTCAAGGTGGCGCTCGACCCGACTCCACGGCAGGAACGATTGTTGGAATCGCACGCCGGGGCGGCGCGATTCGCCTACAACAATGGGCTGGCGCACGTCAAGGACGTGCTCGAACGCGGCGATACCCCCGAATGGTCGTACTATGCCTTGCGCAGGTGGTGGAACCAAGCCAAAAACGGTCTGGCGGTGGACGAGACCACGGGAGAACCATGGTGGCCTGAGAACAGCAAGGAGGCGTACAACAGCGGCCTCGAATCATTGGCCGACGCGCTGAGGAACTTCTCCAAGTCCCGCAAGGGGCGGCGGAAAGGTCGCAGGATGGGCTTCCCACGCTTCAAATCCAAGGACAAGGCGGTTCCCAGATTCGCGTACACGACGGGCTCGTTTGGTCTCATTGACTGTGACCCTCATGCGCTGCGGCTCCCGAAGATAGGCCGCGTGCACTGCATGGAGAACGTGTCCAAGCGAGTGAACGGCGCGAAGGTGCTGCGCATGAGCGTATCCAAGCGTGGTGGACGCTGGCAGGCCAGCCTGACCGTCGAACGCGCCGACCTGCCGATTCCATCGCCGCCGAAAGGCGGGAGCGTCGGCATCGACTTGGGTGTGAAGGAGCTCGCCACATTGTCGGACGGCACCGTGATACACAACCCGCACGCACTCAAATCGAACCTCAGACGGTTGAAGAAAGCCCAACGGAATCTGAGCCGCAAACGGAAAGGCTCCAACCGCCGCCGCAAGGCGGGAGCGCGGGTCGCCCGACTATACGCACGGGTGGCGAACCTGCGTTCGGACGTGCTCAACAAGACCACCGCCATGCTCGCCCATACCTACGCGGACATCAGCATCGAGGACTTGAACGTGGCGGGCATGGTGGGAAACCACGGGCTCGCCCAATCGATTCAGGATGCCGCGTTCGCGGAGTTCCGACGCCTACTGACCTACAAGACCGCACGCACCGGCGCGAGGCTTCACGTCATCGACCGTTGGTATCCAAGCTCGAAGACCTGCTCGAACTGCGGGACGGTGAAAGCCAAGCTGCCCCTGTCCGAGCGCGTCTACCATTGCGGCAAGTGCGGGCTTGACATGGACCGCGACCTGAACGCGGCCATCAACATCCAAGTCGTCGGGAGTGCCCCGGAGACGTTAAACGCGCGTGGAGGAAGCGTAAGACAGGCCCACCCAAAAGGCGGGACAATGCGGCATCCGGCGAAGCGCGAACCAAGCGGCGGCGAGAGTCGCGTGAGTCTTGGAGCTGGTCTCGGCAACGAGGCCATGCAGATGACTTCGCTTTAGCGACAAGCTAAAACAAAATCATTTGCAACGGCTTTCGAGAAGTCGACGAGCATATACGACGCATAGTTCCGTCGT
>CABSMD010000060.1 GCA_902478725.1 uncultured Clostridia bacterium | reverse complement strand
ATAAAGATGGTGGCCCCGCTGCAAACCCCGAACGTAAACATCATGAAAATGAAAAACTGCTGCATGGCAAGACCAGCGGCGGCCGCTTCTACCTCGCCCAGCCGGCCGATCATGATCGAGTCCACCATATTCAAAAGCGACGTAATCAGGTTTTGCAGGGCGATGGGGAGGGCCAGCACCAGCATGGTGATATAGAATGATTTATCAAATGTATTGCCTATCTTTTTGTGGTTCATAGTTCAAAATCCTCAATTCTTCTACATCAATGTAAGGGTTTCTTATGCCTAATAGAAAGGACAGCCTGCCAAAACAGGCTGTCCCGCTGTGAAATCTGCTGTAGTCAGGGGCTGGCCGGAATCAGTCGACCATGATGACGATCGTTGACGCCTCAAACGTGCCGTCAAGCAACTCACTGCCCGTTACCAGGACTGTTTCACCCGCGCGGATATTTTTCAATGATCTTGAGCTGTTATTGTCTTTGCTGTCGATTATTTTTGTAGACCCGTTCTTTTTCGTAAATACCTGAACCCGCTTGGATTCGCCGGAGGCGTCCGTTGTGTTGATATAGAGGAACCCATAGGTCTCGTTTACCGATTCCACCACGCCGATGATGTTGTTCACCTGCTTGACCGATTTGGTTTCGATTTTCTGGATCGCGTCGCTGTCCACCGTGATTTCCACATAAAAACCGACCTTCAGGTCATAAATCGTCGCGGCTTCGCCGTCTACCAACAGCTCGGTCTCACTCGTCACCGCATAGGTCTTAGATTCACCGTCGCCGTTTGACGGCCGCACGGTGATGCTCGGGTTGGACGAGATATTAATCGATTCAATCGTACCGGTCAGATTTGTCTTCTTACTGGTGGCGTCGATCTCGGACACCAGCTCATTGGCCATGGTGATATTGAGGCGGTCACCGGGCAACAGATCACGCACCGTGACGGTTTTGCCGTTTCTTTTGACCTTTACGTTGTCCGACAGCAGCAGCGTTTGCTCCAGACCGCTTGAGGTCGTCAGCTTGACGGCCGGGTAAGGCTCATAAACCACCTCGACCAGGGCGGCCCCGGTGATGGAAGAGCTCCGTTTTTTAATTTCGATGCTTCTGGCTGTGTCGTCCTTGGTCTGAATGGTCACGTTATCGCCGACCTTAATATTGCTGACGGACACGTTTTTTCCTTCATAGGTGATCTTGCAATCGTTCGGTACGATGAGCTTGACCGTATCCCCGCCGGAAAGCGGTGCAATGTTGATCTTAAACTGGGTACCGGTCTCCAAAGAGGTCACAAAACCGGACACCTCCCCATCTGTATCGGGGGAGAAGGCCTCTACATATTTAACAGAACCGTTATAGGACTTCAAAACCACAAATGCGTTTTGCTGTAAGCCCGCATAGCCGCCGATCTCACCGTCTAGGCGGATGACCGCGTCGGCGGGGATGGCGTAATCCCGTGTTTCATCCAGCACCTTCAGGCTGATATTACTGCTGGTAGCCGAAACCAGCGAGCCGGTTACATAAGTGATGTTCAGTTCGTTCATAATCCGGTAGAGCATTACGGCGATCTGCGCGCGGTTTACATTCGCATCCGGGCCGAACTCGGTTTCGGTCAGACCAACCATGTACCCCTTCTCCTTCACATACGCCACGTACTTCCTGACCTCGCTGGGGATCGAGGTGGTGTCGTCAAACGGCAACACCGTCATCACGCTGTCCTTGACCTGCTTTTCGGCCCCGGCCGTCTTGGTCAGGATAACCGCTGCCTCGTAACGCTTGATAACCGAGTCTGCGTTAGTACCGCCGATATAGGACGGCAGTTCTTCCGGTGTAAATACGCCGTAATACAGCAAAAAGGCGATCTCCGACTTGTTGGAGATGTTGTATTGCGCCAACGTGTTCTTATACTTTTCGTCCGCTAGTGCCACAATGGTCTGGTTTTCAGGCGCGTAAAAACCAATGATACGTGACATCAGCAACATGGCCTGCAGCTTGGTTACCCCTGTGCCGGGCTGGTATGTACCGTCGGGAAAGCCGGCGATGATCCCTTTTGCTGCCATTTCATTGATCTCGTTGCGCGCCCAGTCCCATTCGCTGCCCCCAATATCGCTGAAGGTCACGGCAGATGCACTCATCGTGCAGGAAAAACTCAAAGCAAATGCCATCAGCATTGCCAGCAATGATTTTCTCATGTATTTCACTCCTCCGTTTGTTTTCCTCTTTTCTATGATAAAAGAATTCTACTATAGTATATCACACAACCGAACCCACTTCAATACCCTTTCGTTATCCTGCGGAATCCGCAAACCCGCTTGTTTTGCGAATTTTTCGCAATGTAATCAAAATGTAAAAATGCCGGTTGCTCTTCTTATTAATAAAAAAGGGGACAATGCGTGACAGGCTGCTATGGTTTTTTTCTATATTTAGTGACAGCAAATGGGGGAGGGGGTGGTATCAAAGACAAAGCGTTTTATGTGTTTGGAGAACTACCAGAATTTACAGCTTGATTTTTGGAGCGATATGCTTTAGAATAGAGCATGTGGTTGACATAATACAGTTCATCGGGCGGGAACGAGTTGACAAAAATGCTTGTATTGTAGCATAGTACACGCCTTGAGTGAGGGAAGGTTGGTAAAAGTATTATGGTAACCTGATGCAAATATTTTTTCAACACGGCAGCCGGTTAGAGAACAGGCACTCCCGGCACGACAGAACAAACCATGCCTAACAATAAATCATAGGAGGAAGTTATTTATGTCTAAGGCAAGAAAGATTTTTTCGTTTGTAGTAGTACTTGCACTTGCACTTGGTGTATTCGCTCCGGCATATGCTTATACGGTAGCAGATGACGTAGCAGGCACAGAGTACGAAGACATTGCAGCGGTACTTGGCGCGCTTGACATTATGGTCGGCGACAAAGAGACCGGCGCATTCAGACCGAACGACGACATCTTAAGATCAGAGGTTGCGACCGTTGCGGTTCGTGAGCTGGGACTCGACAGCGTTGCCAACAACGCGGCAGGCCAGCAGAAGTTTATGGATGTTGTGCAAGGCCACTGGGCAAATGGGTTCATCAATGTAGCGGCGTCACAGAAAATCGTCGTTGGTGACGACGGCATCAACTTCAGACCGGATGATATTATCACGATTGAAGAAGCGGCTGTTATTTTCACCAAGATTTTAGGTTATGAACCGAGAGCCGAGCAGGCAGGGGGGTTCCCGACCGGTTATATGATCACTGCCAACAGCATCGGATTGTTCAAGGGCGTATCCAATCTCAATGGTAACGCGACCCGTGGTACCATCGCGAAGATGGCTGAAAATGCGCTTGAGATCAAGAAGATGGAGCAGACCGGTTATGGCGAAAACATTCAGTATGAGGTCGTTGACAAAACGATTTTGAAAGACACCTTAAATGTTGACAAAGAGTACGGACAGATCACCGGTAACATGTTCACCAGGCTGGACGGCCCGAGCGCTCTGAAGAAGGACGAAGTCGAGATCGACGGCGAAATCTTCAAAGACAAGAATGGGCTGGCGACCTCTCTGCTGGGCTACAAGGTTATGTACCTCAGCCGTGAGAACAAATCGACCCGTGAGAACGAGATCCTGCTCGCTTTGCAGGACAAAAACAGCATGAACAAGACCAGTGTCGAAGGTGAGGACATCGTTGCGGTGACCGGCGACGGCAGACTGGAAATGGAATATTGGGAAAACAAGACGAACGACAATAAAACTCGCAAGCTGACCATCAGTGAAGAAGCGAAAATGATCTACAACAGCATGGCCAACAAGTTTGACAAAACGCTCATCAAACCGGATTCCGGCACGATCTCCGGCGTGGTTGATCTGATCGACACCGACCGTGACGACGTGTACGACCTGGTAATCGTAACGAACTATGAGAACTATGTTGTGGATGACATCTCTACTGTAAGCTACAAGGTATTTGACAAGTATGAGAAGGATCCGCTGGTGCTTGACCCGAACGACAAGAACCTGAAGTTCACCCTGACCAAGGGCGGCGCGACCCTGAATTTCGAGGACCTGAAGGAATGGAACGTTCTGTCGGTTGCTAAGAGCAAGGACGGCACCGCTATGCAGGTTCAGGTTTCCGACCATAAGGTTGAGGGTAAGGTAACCGAGATTTCCAAGAACTACGTGTACTTCGGCGACGAGAAATACAAAATTGCCGATAACTACACCAAGCAGATCGAGCTCAATGACGAGGGTACTTTCTATCTGGATCAGTACAACCGCATCGCGGCGGTCGACACCAAGGCGCGTTACGCGGACCAGTACGCTTTCCTCGACGACGCTTATGCGACGAATGCAGGCAGAGACGTGAAATTCTCGATCTTCACGGCCGAGGGCAAAATGCTGACCGTGGACGGCGCAGAGAGAATGTCCTTCAACAACCAGGGCAACTTAAAGCCGGCTGAGGTGCTTGAGAAACTGATGACTGCACAGAGCACCCTTGAGGATGAAGAAGATGCAGCACAGAAAACCTTAGAGAGACAGTTAATCACCTATGAGTTGAACGATCAGAACCAGCTTCGTGTCATCTCCACCGCGGAGGACAAAACCGACGGTACCATCGATGAGAGAAAGTTCACCAAGAACGTGGACGAAAAGGGTCTTGAATATAAAGCATCTGCAAGCAAACTGGGTAACTACAACGTATCCAATAAGACCATCATATTCGACATCCCTGAGAATGCGAAGGATGACACCGATTACTCCGTGCGTGACAAGAGCATGCTGATCGACCGTACGCAGTACGACGTTGTGATGTACGACGTGACCGAGGACATGACCGCAACCGTTATGGTTATCACCAACTCCGACGGCATCATCAGCGGCGAGACCAACATCGCAGTGGTTGACAGCATCGCGACCGTAACCAACGACGAAAAGACGAAGGTTGACAAGCTGTATGCGTACCAGGGCGGCAAGCTGGTCGGTATCAACGCAACCCGCTTAGGCCTGTTCGTGGATGAGGAAAGCAACCCGCTCAAGCAGGGCGACATCATCCAGTTCAAGACCAACGCGAAGGGCGAGATCGACAAGTTCAACATCCTCCTGGCCGTTGACGACAAGGAGACCGAGTTCACCAAGAGCCTGGACAACGATACCTCGATCGTATACGGTAAGGTAGAACGCAGGTTCACCAACTCCATCAACGTGACCGTAAACGACGCGAACATGATCAACTACACCTTAGAAGAAGGCGTAACCGTGTACAACTACGATTCTCATAAGGCCGAAAATCAGGTCAGCATCTCTTCCGTGGGCGACATCCAGAAGTACGATGAAGCGGATCCGCGCAGAGTGTTCCTGAAGCTCTACAAAGACAAGGTCACCGAGATCGTGATCGTAAGATAATCACGGTAAGGACAAGCAGATAGATAAAACAATAGACAGGCAAAAAACAATATCGCCGGTAAACCGAGATGGTTTACCGGCGTTTTTTATGCTTGGGCAGGATTGTTAAAAGGAAAAATTCCGCTTATTTCTTTTGATCTTTGATCCCGCGTGCGAATGCTTCTACTGTTTCCGGCGTTTCATCCAGCCAATAGGGACGGGCGGCTACCCCGGTTTCCTCGTTAAAATCCGCATAGCTGAACCAAACCGCCATTTTAATGTTCGGGTATTTATCCAGACAACCGAACATGTTGTCAATCCACTTGGCCTTGTCTCCCCCGATCGAGCTTGAAGCAAATTCGGTGATGATCCAAGGGAAGCTGCCGAACAGGTCTTTGTATTTCATGTTGACCTCGTCATAAATCTGCTCAAATTCACGCCATTCCTCACCGTTCTGCTCGGCGTAGTAGGTGCCGTTGTTGTAGCCGGTCAGCCCGATCATCTGTACATATTTGTTGCCCGGATAATAGACCGTGAAATCGTTCCAGTTGCAGGGCGGATAATTCCGGTCATTTGGATTGTAAATCCAGATGGCGTTGTCTACCCCTTCCTCCTCGAATATTTCATACATCCGTCGCCAAACGCTGATATAAATGTCCGGGTCGCTTAGGTTTACCACGCCGCTATAACTTGTCCAGTCGCTGTTCATTTCATTATTCAACCGGAACAAAAAAGGCTTTCCAAACGCCTTGGCGTCCCGCGCAAACGCGCGGATGTCCTCATCGAGCAGGCCGCGGTATGCGTCCAGCATCGGGGTATAGCAGTGAAAATCCTCATTGTTGTTGGTAGTCATCTGATAGGTCAGCTCAATCAGCCGGCCTTCTTCATAATTTTTCTGCATGAATTCGGTTGGAAAGGGCGAGCCGTAATGCACATAGGAGAGAATGACCGGAAACTTGTAATCCAGCTTTTGCTCCAACTCCGGAATCGATTTTTCGATCCCCTCCCCGTAGATATCCCTGCAAAAGATCCCCCAGTCCACCGTTTCGGCATTTTTAATCCGGTCATAGGTTTGGCGGGTTTCCTTTGACCAGTTGGCGGGCAGCTCCGGCTGCCAGGAAACGCTGTATTTCCCAATCCCATACGGTACAAAATAGCGGAAGGATTTTATCGTATCCTTAATTTCCTGCTCCATCGCTTTGTCGCTGCTGTGATACCGGTATTGAATGCGGTAAAATGCCCGTTTTTTGGCCTGAAGTATCAGGTAGGTGTATCTGTCCGGGGTCCCCGGGGGAGCCTCCTCCAGCGTCACAGTGATCTCCTCTACCTTGTTTTTTCCAGCGCGGTAGGTGTCGTGCTTATTCAGGCGAATTCTATTTTCCTGCTGGTAGGTTTCATCCAGAATAAACCGGTTGAGATAGTAGGCGACATACCCTTCTACATCATCATAGGGAGATATCTCCCGTGTAAGGGTAATCTGCACACCATCGGCCTCAGCGATGGTTCGGTGGGGCGATAGCTCAAATTGAAAGTGGTAGTCAAGCGGCAGGTCGACGCTGAAGCCTCCGAAATAGTTAACCAGTCGCTGTTTGCTATTGGTTTTATATACCTTTTTTACATCCCGGTTGTATTTATCCTCTGCCGTTGCTGACTGGTGTGCCGGCAGGCGGATATTATCCACGTATTCTTCAACGCTTTCTACATTTTCCAAACCTTTTGTTTCTTGAAACGGCGGGTTGATGATTCTCTGGGCGGTGTTGCGGATTCCGCGTGCCAGATAGCTTTGCGAGCGCATGATATACAGCGTCCCACCGGAGCCCACGGCTGCCCCGGCGATTGCCGTGATGAGCAGCAGGCAGATCAGCCTGGTTCTTTTCGTGATTGTTTGTTTCATAGGTCCTCCCCAAATTAAGTCGCTTCAAAAGCTAATTTTTATACATTATACAGGAATAAAAAGGTGAAATCAAGCCCTTCTTTTACGGCGTTGTGCCGCGCAGGACGAGATTCGGGGGAACTATAGTCTTTTTTTGCGGTTCTTTCCCGTTTAAGATGTTATAGAGTAAAAATACTGCCTGCCGTCCCATCTCCTCCATACGGTTGTCCACGGAAGAAAGAGAAGGAATGCTACAGGAACAAAATTCCGAATTGTTAAACCCAAACAACGCCGTCTCATCGGGTACCCGTCTGCCGTTTGCAAGCAGAGCCTTGAGTGCTCCAACTGCACAAACGTCTTCCGAGGCAAGGATGGCGTCAACTGTGACACCCTCGCGCAGGAGGGCTTCTACCGCGTGATATCCACCGTCAATCCCGGGGCCGGCTGCAACGGTGCGCGGCTCTCCGCCGAATTCCCGCATGGCCGCCTCATACCCCCGTCCCTTGTTCTGCGAGGAGTAGGTGTTGCTGTTTTGTAAGAAGAGGATGTGCGAGCGTCCCTTTTGATAAAGGTACTGCACGCATTGCGCCGCACCGTCCGCCTCGTCACAGACCACCGAGTAGGCGCCCTCGACATGCCCGTTGACGATCACACATGGAATTTTTTGGGCAGTTTCTTCAATGGTAGCGCTGATGGTGTCGTCCCGGAACACCGAGCCGACAAAGATCATCCCGTCCACCTGTTTTTCGGTCAACATGGCGATATAGCGTTCCTTCTGCGCTGCGCTTACGCCGGTGTTACAGAGAATAACGCTGTACCCCAGCTTTTCAAATTCCTGCTCGATGGTATACGCTACCGTCGCATAGTACATGTCCCGAATGTCGACCGTCAGCACCCCGATTGTTTTTAAGGAGGCGCTCATCAGGCCGCGGGCGAACACGTTGGGGGAATAGCCGTATTTATTGACCACCGATAACACCCGCTCCCGTGTTTTTTCGCTGACCTTGCCGCTGTTGTTTAATACACGGGATACGGTTGCGGTCGAAACGTTGGCTTCTTTTGCAATATCGTATATATTCATCTACTGTCCCTTTCCAATTGCTTTTCCAAAATTATATCTCTTTCTTATAAATCTTGTCAATCGTTCTTTTTCCCCTTGCAAAATAGTTGGGGGTATGATATAGTGAATACAACAAAAATGTAAGCGGTTACACTGCGCTGTGAAGGAGGAATTGGAAGGATGGAAAAAAAGGTAAGGCCGGTACGGGTTTTGCAATTCGGCGAAGGCGGTTTCCTGCGCGCCTTTGTGGACTGGATGTTCGATATTCTAAATGAAAGCGGTGAATTTAACGGAAGTATTAACGTGGTGCAGCCCATCCCGCGCGGAATGGTGGAGCAGCTCAATGCGCAGGAGGGAGTCTACAGCCTGTTGATGCGCGGCTTGCGGGAAGGGGAGGCGGTACAGAGGCTTCGTACCATCACCTGCATCAACGAGGGAATAGACGTATACAAGGAATTTGAAAAATATCTGGAGCAGGCCCATAACCCGGATTTGCGTTATGTCGTGTCCAACACGACCGAGGCCGGGATCGCGTATGATCCGAACGACCGGGCGGACAGTACGCCGCCGGCTTCCTTTCCCGCAAAGGTGACCGTCCTGCTATATGAACGGTTTCGCGCCTTTTCGGGCGCGGCGGATAAAGGGTTGCTGTTCCTGCCCTGCGAGCTGATTGACAAAAATGGGGAGACACTCAAAAAGATCGTCCTCCGTTATGCGGAGGAATGGCAATTGGGCGAAGCATTCATAAAATGGGTCAACCATTGCAATGCCTTTTGTAACACCTTGGTTGACCGGATCGTGACCGGCTATAATCGGGAAGAGGCCGTAAAAGCGGGCATGGCGGACGACCTGCTGTTTGACACCTCGGAGCTGTTTCATCTATGGGTGATCGAGGGAGGCGGGCAATATGAAAGGGAACTGCCGTTTGCGAAGGCGGGCCTGCATGTCGTCTGGACAGACGATATGTCACTCTACCGCACCCGCAAGGTGCGTATTTTAAACGGTACCCATACCATGACAGTGCTTGCGGCCTACCTGTGTGGGCTGGACACGGTGGAGGACTGCCTGCGGGATGATACCATCCGCGCTATGATGGAACGGGGGGTGTACGAAGAGATCATCCCTGCTGTTCCGCTGGACAAGGAACAACTGACCGCCTATGCCAAAGATGTATTCGAGCGGTTTGCCAACCCCTTTATCGTACATAAGCTGTTGAGTATCTCGTTAAATTCGGTGTCAAAGTGGAAGGCGCGGCTGTTGCCTACCGTGTGTGAATATATTGAGAAATGCAATAGCGCACCGCGCATCTTAAGCTTTTCGCTGGCTGCCCTGATGGCCTTTTACAGGGGGAAAAAGGGAGAGGGAGGCTTTACCGGCGACCGGTCGGGGTGCTCCTATCCGATTTCGGACGACCAGGCGGTGCTGGACTATTTTGCAGCCGCGTGGGAAGCGTATGGCCAAGACGCGCTGCCGGTTGCTGCTTTTGTGCGTCAAACCCTTGCCCGGGAAGATTTTTGGGGACAAGACCTCAACGAGCTTTCCGGCATGACAGAAGCGGTAACGGCGGCCCTTACCGATATTCTGCAAAATGGGATGCGTGCGGCGGTGGAACATTTATTGCGTTGAGCAGAGCTATTAGATGGGGAGGAATCGATATGAGCCGGATCATTCGGATTACAGATGCAGACAATGTCGGCGTGTCACTTGACGGCGGTACCGGCGTTCCGTTCGGGCATAAGGTTGCCCTGCGCGATATGAAAAAGGGGGAGGACGTGATTAAGTACGGCTTCCCGATCGGTCATGCAACCGGGAATATTTCTGCGGGCGCCCATATACACTCGCATAACCTGAAAACCAATCTATCAGGCCTGGAATTTTATGAATACCGGCCAAAGCAGCAGCCGCTTGAACCCGCGGCCGCCGATTCTTTTCTGGGTTACCGGCGCGAGGACGGGCGGGTTGGTATCCGGAATGAAATCTGGATTGTGCCGACCGTTGGCTGTGTCAACCACACGGCAGAGCTTTTGGCACAAACCGCACAAAAACGGTTTGCCGGGCGGTGCGATGGATTCTTCGCGCTGACTCATCCATTTGGCTGCTCGCAATTGGGAGGCGATCAGGCGAACACACAGAGAATTTTAAAGGGACTCGTCGAGCATCCCAATGCGGGCGGCGTACTGGTGCTGGGCCTGGGGTGTGAAAACAATAACATTCCGGTCTTTCAAGAGGTTTTAGGGAGGTGGGACGAACGGCGTGTGAAATTTCTAACCGCCCAGGATGAGCCAGACGAGATCGAAGCGGGCCTTGCGCTGCTGGAGGAACTGGTTTGCTACACAGAAGGTTTCACTCGCGAGGAGATCGGCGCCGGCGAACTGATCATCGGCCTCAAATGCGGCGGGAGCGACGCGTTTTCCGGCATCACCGCCAACCCGCTTGTTGGGCGGATCACCGACCGGATCACCACTATGGGCGCCAGTGCGCTGTTGACCGAGGTGCCGGAGATGTTCGGGGCGGAAACCCTGCTGATGGAACGCTGCCAAAGCCGGGAGGTGTTCGATAAAACGGTTTCGTTAATCAACGATTTTAAAGAGTACTTCATCTGCTATGGTCAGCCGGTGTATGAGAACCCGTCGCCGGGCAATAAGGAGGGGGGGATCACTACACTGGAGGAAAAGTCTCTGGGCTGTACCCAAAAATCCGGACGCGCGCCGGTTGTGGACGTTCTGAACTATGGAGAACGGCTAAAAACCAAAGGATTGAACCTTCTCCAGGGGCCGGGCAACGACATTGTCGCCGTCACCGCGCTATTGGCGTCCGGCGCGCACCTGATCCTTTTCACCACCGGACGCGGTACCCCGCTTGGCACCTTCGTACCCACCCTGAAAATTTCCTCCAACACCGTTCTTGCTCAAAGGAAGGGGAATTGGATCGACTTTGACGCGGGACCTTTGGCCGATGGGGCAAGCATGGACGCGCTTTCAGACCAATTGTTTTCCCACGTGCTTCGGGTCGCATCCGGTGAAAGGGCGAAAAATGAAGAGTACGGCTATCGCGAGATCGCCATCTGGAAGGACGGCGTCACCCTCTAACATCCAACCAAGCCCTGGGCTGAAACCCCGAAATCGGCTTGTGGTTATGAAAAATCATTGTTTTAAAAATGTGTAGATTTCAGACGGGTGTGACACAATCAGCCCGGCGCCGTTTTGCTCCAGTTCCTCCCGTCCGCGGAATCCCCAGAGCACGCCGATGGGAAACAATCCGCCGTTTCGGCCGGTCTGCATGTCGACGCTTGAGTCGCCGGCAAATACGGATTCTTCCGGGACCGCATCCAACTTGCGCAGGATGTCAAACAAAGCCGTGGGATCCGGTTTTTTGGGCATTCCCTCCTGCTTGCCGCAGCAGATATCGAAAAATTTTTTTCCAAAAAGGGACTCGACGATCTTCGCGGTTGTGTTATGCGGCTTGTTGGACAACACGCCGAGGCGGCAGCCATCCTGCTTTAAATTGTCCAGGAGTTCACAGATACCCGGATACGGTTCTGTAAGATAGAGAGCGTTTTCATCATAGGTTTTGTTATACATCCGGCTCACGTTGAAAAAGGCCTCGTCACTCGTGTCACCCGCGCGTTCCAGCATCCTCCGCACCAGATTGTCGGCGCCGTTGCCGACCAGAAGCTTGTATGCTTCCTCTTCAATGATGGGGTAGCCGAAATGTGCCAGCGCGGCGTTTGCAAAATACGCAATGGAGTGTAGGGT
>CABSMD010000059.1 GCA_902478725.1 uncultured Clostridia bacterium | reverse complement strand
CCTGCTGAAGCCGGAAAAAAGGATGCTGCAGGAGGATTATCCCCTGCTGGCCGCTTTTGCATTCACCTTCTCCATGGCCATCGCCGCAGTATGGGAAATCTATGAATATATCATCAATTTCATTTTAAAGACGGATCCGCAGAACGTTTTGACCACAGGGGTCAACGACACGATGCTTGATATTATCTCCTGTCTGATCGGTACGCTTTTTATGGAAATATCTATCTTTTTTTACTATAAAAAACAAAAACGGGGATGTTTGATGAAAACTGCCGAGAAACTGATACGGACAAATTTTTATGAATGATAAAAATCGCTTTTGCGCTCTTTACTTTGTAAGAATTCTCTGTGCAATCTCATGAAAAATCGGTGTGGCGGAAACCCCTTCGGTCTGTCCGTTTTCCACCAGCACCGCCATGGCATAGCGCGGACTGTCCGCCGGAAAGAATCCGGTGATCCAGGAATGGACCTTTGTCTTTCCATTTTCCATCCAGCCGGTCTCCGCGGTTCCGGTTTTGCAGGCGACGCCGCCGTAAAGGTCGAGATTTGCAGCCTTGGCGGTCCCAACCACTGTTGTAAAATACATCATGGATTGAATCTTTTCAGCGGTCTCACGGCTGATAACCCGTTCCTCCTCCTTATCAAGATAGGATTCCACGACCTTACGATTTCCGTCAACAACCGAATCCACCAGATTGATGCTGTGCCGTATCCCTCCCGAGGCGACAATCGCAGAAAGCTGGGCGGCCTGAAGCGGCGTTATCATGACGTCCCCCTGCCCAATCGAAATATTTGCAATATCTCCCGAGTAATATTTATCCCTTTTTGTTACTCCCCCTGCCTGTTCCTGACTTCCCTCATACAACTGGTTTGTTACCCCTAATCCGAACCGTTTGGCCATATCCAAAATCGGTTCTATTCCCATCTTTTCCCCAATGGTTATAAAAAAAGAGTTACAGGAACGGGTAAACGATTCAAAAAAGTTCACATCCCCATGTGCCCTGCCGTCAAAACAAGTGATTCGTTTGTCTCCAATCTGTACGGCTCCGGCGCAATGATAGGGATCGTCTAATGTGGATATTCCATTCTCCAGCGCCGCAGCCGATACAACGATCTTAAAGATCGAACCGGCATCAAATGCGCACAATGCCCGGTTGAGCAGTTCCCCATCCGAAGAGTTCATATAGCTTGCCACATCACCCTGGTCGAACTGGGGCTGGCTCACCATCGCCAGAATATTACTGTTTTCTACATCCAGAAGGACAACCGCCCCTTTGGGAATACTTCTTTTGGCAATCTCCTCAACAATATTCTGGCAGGAGACGTCCAAAGTCAATTTCAAAGAACGCTCTTCCGCTTTGTCTCCTGTTACCTTAAAACCCATCCCATCAATTTCTTGCAATCTCGCATCGGTAATCACACCAATATTTTTGGCGGAGGATTCTCTCAAAATATCGTCAAAGGCTAACTCCAGCCCTGCCGCCCCCACATTTTCATCCTCCCGGTAGTAGCCCAAAATGTGTTTGGCAACACTGTCCTTACTATACCGGTTCTGTCCCCACATATATTCGACTCCCGTAAAGGGGGGCGATAGCGGATAGTCGGTTAAATAAACGCAAAAAGGAATCTGCAGCTTGATCTTTTCTTTAAACTTTTCTTCCTCCATCTTGCTGTAGGGTGACAGGCTTTTATACACAATTTCCGGATTGTTCACCTTATCAGGAGAGATGACTGCCATTGGCACAAACTCCGAAGAGGTTAAGGGATAAAAATTCGTATCTAATATTGCGCCGCGTACGCCGGTTTCCACAACGCTAATCCGCCTCTGGGCAACTGCTTCCTGCGTCAAGGTTTCTCCCTTTACGATTTGCAGATACCATATCCGCGATACCAGCAACGCAAATATTAGAAGTGTTGCTGTTAAAGTAATTTTTACCCGTTTTTCCACCTTGGCCGCCTCCCATAATAAAAAACTCTTATGTATTTATTTTCCACAATACACAAGAGTTTATACCTTTTTACGCAGAATGGTGCCGGGCGGCACATTTTGCCGCAATGGAATTTTCACCTTCATCCGGGCGTGTGGCGCAACTTCAATTTGCTCACCCTTATCATTTACCATCCAGTCAATTTTTTGTATATAATAAGAATCAAAAGGCGGGACGACCTCCACCTCGTCGCCCAAAAAGAACCGATTTTTCTGTTCGATCCAGGCCGTACCGTCCTCCATGCTTTTGACTACGCCTACGATATCATATTCACGGATGTAGGAGCTGCTTTCGTAAATCTGTCCATCCTCCTCCGGTCTGCCCAAGGCAAATCCTGTATAATAACTCCGGTGGCTCACCTTGCAAAGCTCTTGATATAACTCTTCGCCCGCCCGGCTTCCGTCGGCCAGATAGCGGTCGACTGCCTGACGATAAGCTTTTGTTACAATTGCGACATAATAAGGACTCTTCATCCTGCCTTCGATCTTAAGGCTATTGACACCTGCCTGGACGATTTCAGGAATATATTCAATAAGGCACAAATCCTTAGAATTAAACAAAAAAGTACCCTTTTCATTTTCCGCGATCTCCAAACGCTCGCCGGGACGTTTTTCTTCTGTCAGATAATACTTCCAGCGGCAAGGCTGGGCGCATTCCCCGCGGTTTGCATCCCGCGAGACCAGGTAATTACTGAGAAGGCACCGTCCCGAATAAGATACACACATGGCGCCATGCACGAACATCTCGATTTCCAGTTCATCCGGCACATGGCGGCGTATCTCTGCAATCTCATCCAACGACAGTTCACGCGCCAAAATAATCCTTTTTGCTCCCATCCGGTGCCAGGCGTTGACTGCAAAGTAGTTGGTGTTGCTCGCCTGGGTGCTGATGTGCAAATCCAGCTTACCTTTCCATTGTGAAGCAATTTCAAGCGCCCCCAGATCGGATAGAATCAGAGCGTCCGCGCCAGCATAGGCTGCCCTTTCACACATATTTTTAAATTCTCCCAGATCAGCGTTGTGCAAAATAGTATTGGCGGCAATGTACACCTTCTTCTTGTTCTTATGTGCCAGATCAATCCCTTCACACAACTCGTCAAAGGTAAAGTTGTCTGCCGCCGCACGAAGCGAAAAGCGTTCCATACCGCAGTATACGGCATCGGCGCCATATTGGAATGCCGTCTTTAGCTTCTCCAGATTCCCGGCCGGTGAAAGTATCTCAAGTTGCTTGTTCATCATACAATTCCCCTTGTTTTAGCACATTCTTCATTATTCTATTCCTTTTTACAGGAAACCGCTACCCCGTCGCCGATCGGCAATACCGCCGTCTCGTAGGAGGGGTGGCGATACAGATAATCCAAAAAGCTGCGCAATCGTTTGACAATGGTAACCTTTCGCCGCATCAGCAGCTCATCGCTCGCGGTCATGCCTTTGTAAAGCACATTATCGCAGATTACGACGCCTCCTGCAGGCATGGAAATCTTGTCAAAAAAATCCCGGTACTGACCCTTAGCCGCATCGATAAATACCAAATCAAAGGGTTGGGAAATACCCGCCAAAAGCTCCGAGGCATCCCCTTCAAGCAGGGTGACCCGACTTTCGTAACCGGCCATCTCTATATTTCGGCGCGCCTGTATGCATAACTCCGGCTCGCGTTCCATGGTGACGATATCGGCGTCACAGGCCATTGCCATGGTGATGGCGGAATATCCGATTGCCGTACCGATCTCCAAAATTTGTTTGGGCTGTTTTAGCGTACATAAAAAACGAAGAAATGCAGCGGTTTCTGGCTCTGCAATCGGAACGGCATGTTCTTTGGCATAGGCACGCAATTTTGCCAAGTAGGGATCCGGTTCGGATTCAAGATCGCGCAGATAGCGGATGATATATTCATGATTAATGCTGTCGTCTATCATTGCCCTACCCCATTTTGCTGCGTAGCCGACAGGTGTTCTTCATAGGTTTTTGAAAAAATATGCTTGCCGTCGTTCCCGAGCACAAAGAAATAGTAATCGCTTTTCTCCGGGTATAATGCCGCCCGGATAGCCGCAAGCCCAGGGGATGCGATCGGTCCGGCCGGCAGACCTTTTACCAGATAAGTATTATAGGGCGAGTTGATCTGGGTGTCGGTCGTTGACAGCACCGCTTTGCGTTCCTTTAAAATATACTGCACTGTCGCACAGGACTGTAAATAAGGATATTCCGCACTGTTTAACCGGTTGTAAAAAACGGAGGCGATCAGGGGCATCTCTTCCACATTGCCCGCCTCTCGTTCAATGATGGAAGCCAAGGTAATAACCTCGTCGGTACTCATATTGATCTGCTTAGCACGCGCTGTGTATTCAGAGGTAAAGTTATTCTCAAAAGCGTCCAGCATCATCGTAAGAATTGCCAACTCATCATCCTGCGGTGTAATGAGATAGGTAGCAGGAAAAAGATAGCCCTCCAAACGGTTGTCCCGTTTGGGTACCTCCTTTAAAAAGGAGTAGTCGAAATCATGGTTATTGACAAGATCGTAGAATCTGTTTTTATCGATCAGGCCGTTTTCGGCGAGCTTGTCCGCAATCTGGCGGAGCTCAAACCCCTCGGGTATCATGATATGCACCCCTTCGGCCTGCGCCTCCTGCTTGAGCTCGTCTGCAATATCCGCATAGGACATGTTTTGCGCAAACGTATGTATACCGGATTTGAACCGCTGGGCATTTCCACGGGCGAACCAGCGAAAAAACATAGGGTAACGTATGATACCGTTCTCCCTGAGCAAAACCGCAATCTCGGCAGGGGAGCTATTTTCAGCAATCTCCAATCGTTTTAACCCATTCGAGTTGCCAAAACCATATACATCACCAAGTACACTGCCAATCCAGTATAGCAAAAGGCAGACAACAACAATACCGGCCAACACGCCAACCTTTTTGTGTTTCCGTTTTCTTGCCATAATAATCTCCATTCCGCCAGGGTCTTAACGTATTTTTCAACCTCCGGCTATTGATTCAAAATTCCAAAATCAAAAAGCTGCATAATAACAAACACGGCCATAATCAACATGACAGGCAGGCTGAACAAGGTTCTGCCGAAATCAAATGCCAAGCTTTTCTTTTGTGGTAAAAAGGAGGGGGCGGTATTCCCCTTCTTAAACTGCATCAAAAGCGGCACAAACGCTGCAAGCGCCACAAGATAGCAGATAAGAAACAGCCAGGCGACCTGCTCTGATACACCGGCAAGCATATAGCCAACCACCGCAAGCAGATTATTGGTAAAATGCATCAGTATGCTTGCCAGAATCGATCCCGTCTTGATTACGACATAAGCAAGCAGTAAACCCATAAATATGGTAGCCAACAGATTTTTCACATCTAAGTGCATGATTCCAAACAGAAACGCGCTCAAAACAGCGGCCGTCTTGGTACCGCGCTTTTCATAACCACGAATCACCACTCCCCGCATCAGCAATTCTTCAAACACTGCCGGCATTAACGCCAATACCAATACGGCAGTCATAAAGTCCCGCACGTTTTGCGGAACCGGCAAGGGGTTTTCCTGCAGTGGGATATTGCATTTAACTAAAATGAACAGCACCACCGCGTTTAGAAGCTGTCCGATAAACTGGCCGCAAAAGGAAAGTCCAAGAACCAGCAAAACATTCTTTCCACTCAGACGGTGGATACGAAAAAAGCCTTTGACATCTACATTTTTGGCCATGGTATATACTACAACCGGCAAAAAGATGGTACACACCTGTGATAGCAGCAAAACCATATATTGGCTTGGTTTTTCAAAACTGAAAAAAGAATGGAAGGCTATAATAAAATATGTCAACAAAAGCTGCAGCAGGATGGAAACAAACAGCAGCCAGTTGACCCCTCCGGAATTTATACCGTGCCGATCATCCATGCGTCAAAATCCTTTCGTCCGTCACCACATAATCTACCCGCACATCGTGCGGTTCCCTTTCGACCTTTTCCACCAGTGAAATCTCGTAGCATAGCCCCACCAGACAATTGCGGGCTGTTCTGTCAAAAAGCAGCCTGTCATAATAACCGCCGCCATAGCCGACCCGGTACCCTTCCCTGTCAAAACCAAGCCCTGGTACCAGGATCAGGTCCATATCCGAAAGCGCGGCATACGAATCCGTGCGTGGTTCTAAAATGCCAAAACGCGCGGGCAGAAGCTGTTCCATCGAATCGATCTGCGCAATCTTGAGCGTATCTGCACAAACAACGGGAACAAAACAGGCTTTGCCATCATTCAAAATTGCTTGTATCAAGGCCTTCGTGTCGACCTCGTTTCGCATACTGACATAGGTCATAATGTTTTTCGCGCTCGCATAATTTTTATCCGCCAGAATGTTATCCTGAATTTTTTTAGAAAAAGCCGACACCTGTTCGGGGGTGAGAGCGCTTCTGATTGTTTTTAATTTTTGCCTCTGGATTTCTTTCATTTTCATTCTCTTCCGGCGTAATAAATTTGTTTTTGAATGGTTTTGGCCGTCTGTTCATCGACCAGCGCTTGGATAATCTCATAGGCAAACTCAAACACACAGCCTGCGGCCTTTCCGGTAATGATACGGCCGTCCCGCACCGCTGACTTATCCAACACCACCGCGCCAGTCAACTCCGTTTCATAGCCCGGATAACAAACGGCCTGTTTTCCGTTCAGTAAACCCATATGCCCTAAGATAGAAGGGGCCGCGCAGATCGCGGCTAAAAAAATCCCGCGCCTGTCCGCCTCCAAAATGAAATCCCGCAGTTTCCCGGTGTTTTCCAGATTCAATGTTCCCGGCATTCCGCCCGGGAGGATCAGCATTTCGGCAGAGGGCAGATCCACATCTCCTAACAACTTGTCCGCCGTGACCGGTATTTTATGTGCACCGCGCACAACAGCCTGCCCGCTTACTGAAACAGTCGCTGTCTCAATTCCTGCGCGGCGCAGAAGGTCAACAACAGCAAGTGCCTCTATCTCTTCAAAGCCTTCCGCCAAAAATAGGTATACCATAGTCAATACCTCCTAATTCAGCATTAAGTTCATATATCCATTATCCGAAAAGATACGTTCCGTCAGAGCGGCAATATCCAATTCCTCACAGGAATCATTGCAGGGCTCCACAATCCCGTCATGCGCCAAAAAGCCGCCGTTGTTTTCCGGTATCAGTGCATCGGTCACCCTTACACGAAATGTTTGTCCATTCCCGCGCGTCGCGGCGGACAAAGCGCCTTTAACATTGATAATCCTGGCCTGCGCAAACGGCGTCCGCGATAGATGATCCACATAGGGCTCAATGAGATCCACTTCATGATACACCGACAAAATATGCTCTAACATGGTATGATACGCTTCGTCATCAAAACAACCGAGTTCTTTTACGACTGCCTTTCCCTGGTATACACCGACAAAGGCATATGCGTCATTTCCCATAAAAATCTTGCCGTTTTCAAACAAATGATGCTCTTCAATAATATTGCGCCAGTTCTCGTCTGTGCGCAATAAACAGATGGGACGTTCTCCAAATCGTTTACGAAAAATAGAGTCCATCTTTGCAATGTCCGTTTTTTCTAAAATGTCTCCATCCGGTCGGCCGTTTCCACGCACCGTTTGTTTGTGGTGAAAAAAGCAATCTCGATACCCAAAGCGCAAGTAAAGATCAGGTCGTGCGGGAATCAGGGTGCTCACCACATCTCCACGGCGGTACATCTCAGTCAATGCGCGTTCCATGAGCGCGGTCATATAGCCCTTATTCCGATGTTCCGGCAATGTGGAAACACCGGAAAGATAGGAGCTTTTTACCGTTTCATGATATAACTTCATTGTAAATGGCAGCATTCCCAGGTAGGCGCAGGCGTCCCCCCTGTCATTACGCAGCAACAGGCTGTCCTCATCGCGGTATACCCTTTGAAAATAAAATTGGATAAAACGCACACTGTCACTCGGGAAACAGGTCTGCCATATATCCGCCGCCTCATAGCGGTTGGTACAATACTCTATCTTCATACCGTCATTCCAATCTGTTTACTGAATCACAACATGCTTCGCCACATTCAGCCGTTCCGGACGATAGGACAGCTTTGCCTTACGCAAAGGCTCTAGTCCCATATCTTCTTCACGGTTTATAAAAGCAGCTTGTGAAAACTCATGCTCACATACCTGCTGATTGATAAAGGTAAAGCTTCCCTCATACTCAGTATTCGCTTTTTCAATATGGATCAGGGCCGTGTCTTCGGTCATCATCTCACCGATCGAAAACGCAGCCGGATTGCCATCTACAAACAGGATACCGCCCCGGCATCCCAGTTCTTCAAAATGGTCGATCACACGCATAGTCGCTTCGTATTCGAACAGCCGTTCCCGTTCGCTCAAGTCCTCCTTGCGTTCGATCCACAGCTTTTCCAGTGCCGCACACTGCGGCAGGAGCTTTTCTGTAATACTACGGTATTCATAGGCATACAGCGATTTGAATTTATTGATATGGTTCCGTTTTGCGTGCAGCTTTTTACCCGAAAGGGTTATCAATGTTTCGCTTTTGTAAACATAATCATAACTGTCACGCCGATCCAATACCTCATAAGGCCGATCCAGGATGGAAGTCAGCTCTTCCACCATAGCGTCATTTAAAATGACGAACATCAGACCGGAGCCGAAATGGGAAAGAAGCGCTTCCACCGGCTCGGCGATATCCCCCGTCCCAACCGGATACATTGCCATCGGCCTGCCGTCGCGCGCCGTGCCGGTGATACACAAAAAATCTCCAATAACGGCGTACTTGGTCTGCATCATATGCTTCCACATGTACAAATTTGTAAAATTGTACTGTGAATGCGGATACTGCTTTTTGAAAAAATAGCTTCTGAACAACTCTCTGTCATCCAACTGCAAGTCCCTAAACAAAACTTTCATCCCAATTCTTTATATTTTGCCTTCTTGCGGCTCTCATTTACTATTCCCCGCCAGAAAGTCCTTTACTACAGAAAAAATCTCATCCGCTATTTGCTGTGGTGTTTTGATCAAATCCCCGTCCGCACAGCAAACCGTGTGCCAGCCATAATCCCCGGCAACACGTACGGCTATATCATACGAGCGCGCAAGATAACCACCGTCCATTTCATGGATATCCGCCGTGCGGTTACGCTCCTTCATCAGACGCATGGCATGTTTGACAGGCATATCCAAAAAAATCACAAGATCAGGCTTTGGAATTCCCATCAGACGGTATTCAAAGTCCTCCAGCCAGGAAAGGTAGTCCCGGCGTTCTTGATCTGACGCAATCTTGCAAGCCTGGTGGATCATATTTGAGGTGGTGTACCGGTCAGCCAGCACAACTCCTCCCTGCATATAATACGTCTGCCACTTGGTTTTATAGGACGCATAACGGTCGCAGGCAAAGAATACAGAAGCAGCATATGGGCTGACATCGTCCGGCCTATCGCCAAATTCGCCATTTAAATACATACGGGCCAACACGGATGAATCGCTCTGATAATCCGGAAATTCTACCTTCACAACGTTTGGCTGCGGATCTTTTCCCGGCAGCGATAGCAACCGTTCAAGCAATAGGTTCGACTGCGTTTCCTTGCCGCTGGAATCCACGCCTTCAATGACAATCAAATTCCCCATCTGTTACTCTCCGTCTATCATAAATTTTATGCGCATTTCCTCCATTTTGCCGCAGGACATCATACCTTCGGTACAATTGCCATACACACAGCCCGGCCCGGCCTTAGAAAATAAAACCGGCGCAACCTCACGCACCAGAAACAGCATACGGGTCGCCAGCTCCCGTATTTCCCACTGAGCACGATTGCAGCAGCGCAAACGGAAAAAATTATACAAACTACGTGCATTCATAGTCACAATCATCTTGGTCTCACAGGCGTTTGGCAACACAAAACGCGCATCCTCAATTGCTGCTTTCTCCGCCTGTATTTCAGCCTTTTTTGGTGGCATTCCTTCTGCAACCATCCGATTAAAATGCTTCTGATACAATATCTTTGCTAATTCCTCATAATTGTGTTTGCTTTCGGACATGCTTTTTTCAAAAAATTCCTTTGCCTCCGGGCATTTCTCAATCTCAGGCGGAATCACGTAGGTAAAGTCCGTTTCGTTGACATATCTTTGTGATTTTACACTGTATGATGCGATCCGGTGCCGGGTAATCTGCGCCAACAAAGCGCGTGATACCCCCTCGATCCCAAAGGTAAAGCTCACGTGTTCCATTGGGCTTTCGTGTCCCAAAGACATCAAATGTTCGATAAAGGTCTGTGTTTTCTCCGGTGTCAGACCATCTAAGAGTCCCTCGATATCGGATGAGGAATAACATAGCTTGGCGGCGGCCGCAACCACCCTCTCCGGATTTTGGGTATACTCGAGCAATTCTACTTTAAGCATCTTTTCCGCCTCCCCACAGCTTTTTCCAGATAACCGTAAATAAAAACTTCGGCAGGTTCAGCATGCGCACAAACCTCCACGGCTGCGTAATCAGCCTATAAAACCATTCCAAACCGAATTTACAAAAGAAAGCCGGCGCACGCTTGACCGTTCCGGCCAGCACGTCTACCGTGCCGCCTGCGCCGATCATTACTTTAACAGCAAGCTGTTCGCGATTTTTATAAATCCATTCTTCCTGCTTGGGGCAGCCTGTGCAAACAAACAAAAAGTCTGGTTTTACAGCGTTGATCTGCTTGATCACCGGCGCGTCATCCTGAAAATAGCCGTCGTGCACACCAGCAATCCGGACGCCGGGAAAATCCCGTTCCACATTCTCTTTTGCCTGTTCCGCTACGCCAGGCTTCCCGCCCAGGATAAAGACCGTACAGCCGCATTCCACTGACTCGGCAAGAATACGGCGGCAGGTATCGTATCCCGGCACACGCTCCCGAAGCGGCGTACCTAAAATTTTGGCGGCGTGCACCACACCAATCCCGTCCGGCAGGGTCAGGTCGGCAGAATTTAACTTTTCTCTGAATTCCGGATGATGATAGGCATAATAGATAAATTCGGAATTGGGGGTAAAAATCACATGGCTCCCTTCCGATTCCGTGAATTGCCAAATGATATCCATCGCCTGCTGCATCGTTACATTCGACACCTGGGTGCCTAATATCTTAATGGTTTCCATAGAATACTCCTAGCTCCCTAAGATTTTGTCACATTCTTGTAACTGCTTCATAATCGCAATTTTTTGCGGGCATTTTTTTTCGCATTGGCCGCAGGAAATACAATAAGACGCATCGTGCTCGTTCTCCTTTTTTCTTTCCCGCATGGCCTGATACTGCCCTTTTGCATATTCCTTCACACCATATACACGGTACAGGTTCATCAGCTGGAATATCTTTGCAATCCCCACACCCTTTGGACACGGCTGGCAGTAGTTACATCCCGTGCAATACAAATCCGCTAATTTTTTGTTCTCATCCAACATACGCTTGATCTGAGCCAGTTCTTCATCTGTTAAGGTCCCCTCCAGCGAGGCGACCGCCACATTTTCCTTAAGCATATCCAGGTTTTCCATACCGGAAAGCGCAATGCTGACATCCTCATTTGCTACAACAAACCGCAGCGCCATCTCAGCGGTACTTGCTGACTTACGTCCCAGCAGGTTCTGGATCACCTCTGACGGCGCGCCCAAACGCCCGCCTGCGACCGGACCCATTACAACTGTTCCCAGGCCTTTTTCCCGCGCATAAGAGAGTGCCTCTTCGTTAGCGCGGTCTAAGAGGTTATACTGACACAGGACAGATTCAAAATGCCCTGTATCCACTAATTTCTTCATATATTTACTTTCATCGTGAAAAGAAAAGGAAATATGGCGAATCAACCCTTCTTCCTTTGCGCGGTGTATCGCGTCGATCGGTCCGCCTGCTACGTCTATCACTTCACAATATTGTTTCCAGTTGATTCCCCACAGATGGTAAAAATCAATACAATCAACATCCAGCTTTTTCAGGGAATCTTCCAGCCTTTTCATAAAATCATCATAAGAATCGTTGCTGACCGGATTTTTGGTTGAAAGGTAAACCTTGCTGCCCTGCCACTCCTTCAATGCCTTTCCGACCGCAATTTCACTGTAGC
>CABSMD010000058.1 GCA_902478725.1 uncultured Clostridia bacterium | reverse complement strand
CGAGATCTAGTACGGTCTCGTGGGCTCGGAGATGTGTATAAGAGACAGTGCCGATGCCGCGCAGCTCGATAAAATGCCGGATGTTCTCCGGCGCGCTGCCAACCAATGACTTGGCCGACACCCGCTTGATCTCGACCGCGTCATCCGCCACCAGGCGGTGCCCGCGCTTGACCAGCTCAATGGCGGTTTCACTCTTGCCGACCCCACTTTCACCCAGCATCAGCACTCCCTCACCATAAATCTCGACCAGCACGCCGTGACGGGTGATGCGCGGGGCGAGCATATTATTGAGGTAGGCAATCAGCGCTGCCATAAAGTTGGAGGTCTCCTCCTTCGTACGCAGCAACGCCACGCCGTAGCGCTGCGCGGCTGAGAGTGCCTCCGGAAAAATCTCCTGCCCACGCGAGATGACCACGGCCGGCACCTTAGTCGCAAACAGCTTATCCATGCTCTCTGCCCGCACCTTGGTCGGCAGTCCGCGCAGGTAGGTATATTCCACCTTGCCCAAAATCTGAATCCGTTCTTTATCAAAATAGTCAAAGAAACCGACGATCTGAAGGCCGGGCCGGTTGACGTCGTTCGAGCGCACCAAAATCTCACTGAGCGGGCCGGCGGAATACACTGTCTCCAGCTTCAGCTCCTTGGCTATCTCCTCAAGCGTAACTGTAAAAGGGCTATCACTCATACTCCCACTTCCTCTCTGCCATCCATTATACACGATTTTGGGGATTTATGCAATTCAATCCGCAAAATAATTCCACTTTAAAATGGAATCAGAGATCGCTAGCTCCCGAAGCCTTTTTAAAATCTCATTTTGGTAAGGCTGGCGGGGCATCTTCTCTCCGGTTTCCAGCCGGTAGACCGACTTGCTATCCCCATCATAGAGGTACTCCTCGGTCACGAGCGAGCCGTTTCGAAACACCGCGTACCCGTCGGCACAGTTTAACAAATCCTTGCCCATCGCATAGGGCGCGTCGAACCCCATCAGGTTGGCAACCGTGGGCAGGATATCGATCTGCCCGCCCGTGACCGAAACCCGTTCCGGCTCAGAAAGCGCCGGAACGTGCAGCATCAGCGGCACCCGCTGGAGCTTGCGCCAGGCGGCGGGGGTATCATCCGTTCCCGTAAACCTCAGCAGCTCCTCCCTGTGGTGGCGGGGGATGGCGGAATGGTCGCCGTAGAGCACGATCAGGGACTCGTCATACAATCCGTTTTGCTTCAATTCCCCCAAAAATTCACCGATGCAGGCATCCGCATAGTGCGCGGCCTTTAAATAGTTGCCAAGATAGGTCCCCTCATAGTCTCCTACAGCAAAATCCTGTGAGGCAAACCAGGTGAACGGATGATGGGAGGACAGGGTAACGAAAAAGCCATAGAATGGTTCGCCGGTATCCAGCATTTCCAGCGACTGGCGAAAGAAGGAACGGTCGCTTAAGGCATTGTCCCCTTCCCAGCCGGCAAATTCGTCCATGCGATAATCATCCTTGCTGTAAAAACGGTCATATCCCAGGCTCGGATAGATGCCGCCCCGGTTCCAGAAATCCGGCGGGAAGGCATGGAAGACAAACGCCCGGTACCCCTTGTCCTTCAAAAGCGTTCCAAGGGAATGGTAGGTATTTTGCGCGTATTTGGCATAAACCGATCCGTCCCGGCTGGGATAGAGCGAAGTATTGGCCAGAAATTCCGCGTCCGAGGTGTTCCCGTCGCCGACCTGGTAATAGATATGGTCAAAATAGAGGCTTTCCTCCAAAAACCGGTTCAGGTTTGGTGTGATCTCCTGCCCGTTTACCCGCGCGCCGATCACAAACTGCTGGATCGACTCCATCTGCACCACGATCAGGTTTTTCCCCCACGCGGCGCCTCTGAAATAAGAGGTCTCAGGCCGCGCCCGGTTCGCGAAGAACGCATCCACCGCGTCCCGCTCCGGCGCCCGGGATTCCGCAAACACCTGTGTTTCCAAAAAACGCCCGGTGTTGGCAATATGGGAATAGAGTACACCCAGCTTTTTGGCGGTGTAGTTGTCGTTATAGGCAAACGCGCCGAGATCGGTCTGCCATGTCAGGCCGGTCAGCAATACCACACCGGATAAAAGGGCCGCCAGCGCGGGACGATACCGTATTTTGAGCGGAGCCTGCCGCTTCGGGCAGCGCGCCGCCAAAAAGATCAGCAGCGGCAGATCGATCAGATACAGGACGTCCCAAACGGTAAACAGGCTCCAGATGCTCTGCCTGACCGAGGTCATCATCCCCGGATTGAGCTGAAGCGCTGATTCCAGCGTAATAAAACCATAATAGTAACGGTAGAAATTGGTGTCGCACAGCAAAATGACGCTCACCACCGCCACAAAAACAGTCAGCGCCGCCGCGCGGCGCCGGTTGCTCAGCAGCACCAGCAGTCCGGTACACAAAAGCAGAACGCCGGTATAGGACAGCAGCATCCCCATGTTTTCCGCCGAGAAAAGAGGGAGGGTATTCAATTCCGTAGTGAACTGAAAATAGAAGCATTTTGCAAAAAAGGACAGGGTGTAAACAATCCAAAACGCAAGCCAGCAGGTATTTTTCTTCATCGGTATCGCTTCCTTGTCATAGCTGTGCAAAGCCGTTTGGCGCGCAGAGCTTTTTTGGCCGCATCAGGATGATACGGTTGATGGTCAGGGCCATCTGGTTGGGATTCTCCGCCAGCTTCGCATGGACGGGCTGTCTGGAAAACCGCCGCTTGCGTAACATACCACCGCTGATGAGCTCTCCGCCGTCGGTAATGACGGACACCGACCCGGCGGTATGCCCCGGCGTCATAATAACGCTCGCCTCCACGCCGTAGGGGCGCAGGCTCATTGTCTTTTGAATCAGCAGGTCGGGCTCCATGCCCTTGGTACGGCGCATCGCCGCCCAGGTGTTGGCAAAGAACGCGCCCACCCGTGCAAGCCCAGATCCCCGTACCGCGCCGCCGCGTCCCTGATGCAGGGCATAGGCGTCCTCCTTATGGATGGCGACCGGCGCGCCGGTCAGCTCATGCAGCCGTTTGGCACTGCCAAAGCTATGGATATGCCCGTGCGTGACAACGATCAGGTTCAAGGTATCTATCTGATTTTTTCGAAGCTTCTTGACCATTCGCTTCGCACTCCCCGGCGCACCGGTATCCACCAAAACGGCGCCTTCGCCGCGAATCAGGTATGCGCTTGTGCCGCGTGCGCGCAGCCGTATCACTTGCTGTTCCACAGGATCACCCCTATCTTTCTTACCAAACTAAAGTACTTCTATTATACTATGGGGATATTACCAATTCAATAAAAATACATGTCTTTTTTTTTAAATCTTTTTATGATATACTATTGGGTACCAGAAAACAAGATAAGAGGGTTAGGATGAAAGAACGAATTTTAAAGCTACTCAAAGGGGCGGACGGATATCTCTCGGGCGAAAAGCTCAGCCGCGAGCTTGGCATCACACGCACCGCCGTCTGGAAATGGATTGCAAAACTAAAGCAGGAAGGATACGTCATCGCCTCGGTGACAAACAAGGGATACCGGCTGGAAAATGCCCCGGCCTATCTCTCGGAGGAACGGATCTCCAAAGGGCTGGATACCGGATTTATCGGTAAAAATCTGTGTATCCGTGAAGAGGTTACGTCCACAAACGACGTGGCAAAGGAGCTGGCTGCAAACGGCGCGCCGGACGGGTCGGCGGTGCTCGCCGAGAGGCAGACCGCCGGTAAGGGGCGGTTAGGACGGCAATGGAGCTCAGACAGCCTCAACAGCATCTTTTTATCCCTCCTCCTCTACCCCAACGCGCGCCCGCAGGATATCATGCAGCTTCCCCTCACGGCCGGGCTCAGCGTGTGTACCGTGCTGCGCCGCGAAACGGGGCTTGATGTGAAGATCAAATGGCCCAACGACGTGATTGTGAATGGGAAAAAGGTATGCGGCATTTTAGCTGAGATGGGCGCGGAGGCGGAGCACATCCACTATGCGGTATTAGGGATCGGGATCAACACCAACTCTGGGGAATTCCCTGCGGCAATTTCCCACAAGGCGACTTCATTGTTTTTGGAAACCGGGCAGCGGTTCGACCGCAACCGCCTGATCGCGGAGATTCTCAATTCGTTTGAGGGTTACTATCAAACGTTCTGCGGACAGGATGGTTTGTCCGAGATCATTCGTCAGTATAAGCCGCTTTGCGCGACATTGCATAAACGGGTCAGCGTGATGGAGGGCGGCTCGCAGACAGAGGCACTGGCAAAGGACATCCTGCCCGACGGCAGCCTGCTGATCCAAACCGACGGCGGAGAGGAACGGGCCGTACAGGCGGGCGAGGTATCGGTCCGCGGAATTTATGGATATGTGTAAATAGTATAAAAAATGGCGGTGTTGCGCCCGCCATAGAAAGACGAAACAGGTGATAGAATGGAGTTGCACTTTGAGCCGGTTACAATGGAAAATCAGGCACAGATGGAGCAGCTACAGCTTTTGCCCGCCCAATCAGGATTTATTGAAAGCGTAAGCGAATGCCTGTCGGAGGCGAAGGAATGCCAGGCATGGAGGCCGGTTGGGATCTATGACCAGGATACCCTGATCGGGTTTGCCATGTACGGCTGTTTCCCCGAACCAGCGCCCCGTGTTTGGCTCGACCGTTTGTTAATCGATCAATCTTTTCAGGGAAAAGGGTATGGCAAAGCAGCTGTGGCCGCCCTGCTGGAAAGAATCCGTACTGAATACGGATGCGGCAGGGTATACCTGAGTGTATACGATGTGAATACAACGGCCATCGCCCTGTACGAAAAAATCGGCTTCCGGTTTAACGGAGAGCTTGATACAAAAGGCGAAAAGGTCATGGTGTTATCCTTTTCATAGCCGTCAAATGTTGCTTTGAGCGTGCCGACTTTATCGGCACACCGACGAGTTGATCTTGTGATCAACTCGTTTTTATTGCGCAAACTAAAATAAAGTGAACATTTTTCGCCCGTTTTGGGATATTTCTTGATGCTGAATTGTGTCAAATATAAGAGAGGGGATGATGGAATGGAATATCCTGTTTCATCGCGTTCGGATGAAGAATTGGCAGGGGTGTATCAACGAAATATAGACATAGTCTACAGACTCTGTTACCTGTATTTGAAAAATCCATCCGACGCGGACGACGCCGTACAATCGGTGTTTTTGAAATGGATAGAATCCAAAAAAGTGTTTCAGGATGTGCATCATGAAAGGGCGTGGTTGATTGTCACAACAAAGAATCATTGTAAAAATGTCTTAAAACACTGGTGGAAATCCCGTCGGACGGATTTCGAATCCTTGCCCGAAACAGCATATTGGGATCCGGATCGGCAACAAAGTGAGGTGATCGAAAAATGCTGTTATTGCCCGCAAAATATAAGATCATATTGTATCTCTATTATTTTGAGGGTTATTCCATAAAGGAGCTATCCAAATTGTTGAGACGAAAAGAAAGCACAATCCAATCGCAGTTGTCCAGAGGGCGCGAACGCTTGAAATTAGAATTAGGAGGGATTTACGATGAAGCATAACGATATAAAAGAACTCTTTCAATTTCTGACTCCGACAGCGGAACATAAGGAAGATCTGTTACGAAAAATCTTGGCTGAAAGCAAACAAAAAAACGCGGTAAAGAAGGGATATGCGCCTGTGAAACGATTTAAAACGGCCGCCGCAGCGGCAGTGGTGATCGGTTGCCTCCTTACGGTGACGGCATTTGCCGCCGTACAGTTTGGCCTCGATATTGGATTTTTGAAATTTCTAAAGCCATCCAGCGACGGGCAAGCGGACGCGTTAGCAAGTGGTGCGTACACCGTTGGTCAACAGGTGTCAAATGAAAACGGAACTTTGGAAATTAAACAGGTCATTGGCGATGACAACCTCACGTATGTCCTGATGGACTTTACCGCGCCGGCAGGCATCACTTTAAATGCGGAACAGTACTGGTTTGAAGACAGCAGTTTTGACGCGGATCAGGACGTTTATACGGGCAAGCGTTTCATTCTGGTCGATGATGATAATCCCGATGACAATCAAATCAGTTTGATTATGGAAGTCATAAGCAGAAAATCCACGATGGGCCAGAGGGCTTTGATCCATTTGGCAAATTTACAGGCGGCCGCGGCATATCCGGCGGAGTTCGAGACCGTTGTGCCGGGAGAATGGGATATATCGTTTGACCTCAACTTTAAGAATTCTTCTACCGTCCAACCGATCGAAGCAAGCCTGTCGATGTATGGTTATCAGGCAACCGCAACGTCCATTTCAATTTCACCCATTTCAATCGCGCTTAAGGTTGAATCGCCTTCCATGAAAGAGATCAACAACGCCGCGGGCAATATGGAAAGCATACAGCCGAATGCATATATCGACCGGTTCCCCATCACGATCCACTATAAAGACGGCACATCAGAAACCACCAATGCATTTCATGGTTCGATGCTGAGTAATTTTGGTTCAGGAAAAATGGAGCTTGTCAAAACATTTGAGCAGGTCATCAACGATAAGGAAATTGCGTCCATCGAGTTTTTTCAAACGGTGATTCCAATTCATTAGAACCACTCATAAGGAGGTAACCGCATGCCGTTTCAGAAAAAAATAGCGATCGGTGCCATTCTGGCCGCGGCGATTCTCACGCTATGGTTTGGAACCAATCGCTTTGCCCTTACCGGCCATCTGACCGTTATGGAAGAAAGTACGGAAATCCCCATCCTGTTATTGCACCATATGGTGCGGGATGAACCTGTTATGAGCGAAGCAACCATAAGCCTGGGACATTTTGAAAACCTCCTCTCGGCACTGTATCACGAAGGGTTTCAGACCATTGATTTCGACCAGCTGATCGCCTATACAGAAAATAAGGAAGAACTGCCCAAAAAACCAATCGTCATTACTTTTGATGACGGATACGAAAGTACGATCGTACTTGCTAAGCCGGTGTTAGAACAATATCATATGCGGGCAACGGTGTTTGCAATTGGGGTTTCCGTTGGGAAAACGACCTATAAGGATACAGGCATCCCCATAATACCGCATTTTACATGGGAACAGGCAGCTGAGGCGCGCAATGTAATATCCGTGCAAAGCCATTCCTACGATATGCATCATGTCCGTCAACTGGATCTGCAAGATTTTCGCTCCGGCGTATTGAGAAAAGAAAGCGAGAACGCATCTGCGTATCGCAACGCGTTTCGCAAGGACATTGCACGGTTCAAAAAGGATATGCAAACGAACCTTCATACGACTGCCGAAGTATTTGCTTATCCATATGGACTGTATACCGAAACAAGTGAGTCCCTGTTGAAAGAGGCCGGCTTCAAGGCGACCGTTACATCTGCGCATGGCATCAACTACGTAACGAAAGGCGACCCGGACTCCTTATATGCTATGAAACGAATTGAGGTTACACAGGATATACCGTTAGATCAATTGATGAAGGGCTTATCGGATTCCTATTGAGTGGCTTCCCTTTCGGGTTGCTGGCTGATGATGAGAACAAAAAGAGAGGCGGAGTAAATCCGCCTCTCAGACTATCGAAAAAGCCCAGCGTTATGCTGCTGTTATACTCTGCAACTACTTTTCAATCGTAACCCTGCGGATCGTGCCGTATCCCGTTCCGCCTTTGGGCGTGGTGTTGGGATAGTCGGGGTTGATGGTCATATGCATCTCACGCGTCAAAAGGCCGGCATCGTCCACCGCCTCATAACCGCCTTTTCCATCCTGAAACCGAATATGTTTCATATGGATGTTGTCCACCGTGCAGATTGCGTCAGGGTCGAACACATCCCCCCATCTGGCGGGGTCGTCCGAATCGTTTTTCCAGGTTGCAGACAAGGGGCCGACCTTGAACAGGGACATCTGTTTTTCCGCAAAGGAAGAGATGGGCTCCTCAATGGTAACATCCTCCAGGTACAGGCCGTCGCAGTCGGCACATACCTCAAACAGCCCACCTACCGGAATATCATGGAAGCCGGCCTTGCGGACCGCGTCAAAGGTGATGTTTTTAAAATAGACGTCTTTGATGTTCCCTACCGCGCCGGAGGTATCGTGGATACCCCGGATGGCATTTGCAATATTCGGCTGGCAGTAGAGCTTATAGGTATACACCCCGCTGATGTTCTCCAGCACGATGCGGCGCAGATCGCAGTCGACAAAGCTGCCATTGTCAAACATCTTACGCCCGGGCAGCAGACGCAATTCATTGTTATTGCTCTCGACGTTCTGCACCAGCACATCCTCTATCGTACCGAAGGTAATGGCAGAGGTATACCAGTCCCAGGCGTTGAGCGCGACCATGTCATCCCCCATGTCCTTGCCGCGCAGGTTGCGGATGATACCATATTGTACCGGACCATTAATATGCACACCATCTTTATGATGGCGAACAAAACAGATATCCTCCACCAGAAAGTCACGGCAGTTGCTGATCTGGAACCCGTAGGACATCCCATCCTGGATCGTTACGTTACGGATTTGCAACCGTTCCACATTGCTGAACAGCATAAACCCAAACGCGCCCGGCATGGATTGGTCTTTGTCGGCGTGGCCCCTGACGTTTCCGTTGGGGATGCCCAATTGGGTGGTAAAGGTCGTCCACACCCCGCCTTCCACGGATATATCACAATCAGGCCGGTCGAGCGTTACGGCCCCATCCTTCCCATCAATGATATTCTCATTGCGCACCATGCAGGTGTTGGTGTCCGGCACCTGGCCAATCACCTGATCCCGATCCACCACGATCCGATATCCGCTGCGAAGCACCAACGGGGCGTCAAGATAGATGGCATGGCCCATATTCGGAATATAGACCTCTTTTTCGGTGTCAAGCGCCTTTTGGATTGCCTTGGTCCATACTTCGGCTGTGACATTCTCCACACGGTCGCTGTACTGAATGGAAATTTGCCGCGTTTCCACCAAATCCTTATACTTTGTGACGCTAACGCCCTCCGCCGTAACAGGCGCGCTGACATGCCGCACGATGGCTGTTTTTAATGCTTCCATTCGAATCATACCCTCCCATTTCTTTTTTGTCCATTATATAGGAAAAAAATTTAAAATACAATAGGTATTTGCAAATAAGCGCCGCCGAAAATCGGCGGCGGTTGAGGCAACGGCAACGCTTGCGCAGTCTGTTTATCGAATAAAATTTATTGATTATCAATAATTTTATATTGACATGCAATATTTTCTATGCTATAATCCAAAGCAGAAGATAGGGAAAGGGGAAAAATACGATGTACAAAAACAGCGCGGTACACTACATTGCAAAGACAATGGTGGATATCATGTTTTTCGGCGGAATCCTCGCGGTGGTGACCCTGCCGGTATGGCTCCCGTGGTTGTTGGGCCTGCGGCCCGACGATTACTCATTTGGCTATATGGCGTCCTGGACGCAGGGTCTCTTCGCCGGCTCTAAGGGACTGGCAATCTTCGGGGTCGTGCTGGAGGCCTCCGGCGTTTGCGCGGTCTACATCCTGTTCCAGCTCAAGCGCATGTTCCGGACGTTGCTTGGGGGTAATCCATTTGTGGAAGCGAACATTTCCTGTTTCCGCAGGATTGCGGTAGCCTGCGCACTGGTCTGCCTGATTTATATCGTCAAAAGTGTTTTGCTGTTTACTTACGGCTCGGTGGTGATTGCCGCCGTATTCCTGATCGGCTGCCTGTTCTGCCTGACGCTGAAGGATATCTTCAAGCAGGCCATCGCCCTGAAGGAAGAAAACGATCTGACCATATGAGGAGGTGGAAGCGTGCCGATTATCGTAAATCTGGATGTTATGATGGCCAAACGCAAAATCGGGCTTAATGCCCTGGCGGAAAAGGTCAGCATCACGCCCGCCAATCTGTCGATTCTAAAAAACAACAAGGCAAAGGCGGTCCGTTTTTCCACCCTGGAGGAAATCTGCCGGGCGCTTGACTGCCAGCCGGGCGATATTTTAGAGTATGTAGAGGGGGAAGATTGATGGAAAAGACGTTACAAACAAAATTGCTGCTTTATCTGGCTGTGTCGGCTGTTGGATTCACCTATCTGGCAATGCCGCAAAACGCCGGGCTTGGCGTGGCGGTGTTCGGCCTGTTACAGCTTGGCTGCCTGTTCTGGATCGTACCGCGCAAAAAAGCGCTGTGGTGGTTTGCACCGGCGCTGATTCTGTTCTGCAACCCCTTTATCAGTGCAAACCGGATGTGGATGGTACCGAACATTTTTATTCTTTTGCTTATTTACAGTCTGGTATCTTTGCAGATGCGCCGGGAGTTTAAACTGGGGGACAACCGCTTTTTGGCGGACTTGCTGGAAAATCTGTTCAATCCCATCGGCTATCTGCCCGAACCGCTGCGCATGGTCAACGCAAAGGATGCCAGAAAGGCCACAATTATAAAACGCGCGCTTTTGGGCATAGTTATAACGGTTCCGTGCCTGATTTTTCTGGTTCTGCTGCTATCGTCCGCCGACAGTATTTTCAGCCACGGCGTGTCCGACTTTTTGAATTCCATATTTGAAATGGGCAATGGGAACGCGCTGTGGAAATCACTGCTCGGCATTGTGGTAGGGTTCTACCTCTTTGGATTTGCCTACCATCTGTACCAGCCGGTACGGGAAAGGAAATACCCCGGCCTGCCGCGAAAAGGCGGCGACCTGATTGTGTTAAATATCCTCCTTTGTTCCGTATTGGCAGTCTACACGCTGTTTGTCGCCATTCAGTTCCGGTATTTATTCGCAGGCGCGCAGCTGCCATACGGACTGACTTATACCGAATACGCACGCAAGGGCTTTTTTGAGCTGTTGTTCCTTACCGCCGTTAACATCGGGCTGATTCTGCTCACGGTCGCGCTGACAAAGGAAAAGACTGGCCGATGGAAGACGGTAATCAAGGCGCTGTGCAGTTACCTGTGCGCGGTGACGGTGGTTTTGCTGGCCTCCTCCTTCTACCGGATGTGGCTGTATTGCAGCGACGACGGCCTGACCAGGCTGCGGCTGCTGGTGTTCGGCTTTTTGATCTTTGAAAGCATTGGGCTTTTGATCACCTTTTTCTATATCATAAAACCCAAATTTAATATTATCGCGGTGTATCTGGTGATCGCGCTGGTCTACTATCTGCTGCTCAACGTCGTGCCGATCGACGCAATCGTGGCCAAAAGCCAGGTGGACCGGTACTACGATCACCGGGGTTACGGCATCTCCTATGTCATGACCCTCTCCGCCGACGCGGCGCCGCAGATTGCCCGGCTGCTGGACGCGCCAACCTATCCCGCCCGAGAGCAGGCGGAGGCTTGGTTTGCCCGGCAAAAAAGCTATTACGCGGATTTCGTCCCACGCTGGCAGCGGTTTAATCTGTCGGTCGAGGCGATGAAACAGATCGATTAGCACAAAGGGCGTACAAAAACGCTGTCAGAGCCGGATTGAGATACCGCCGGACGTGTTTCCCCTTAGCAATTGAAGAAGCCTCTTTTGTTGCCCCGCACGGTGTTTTACACCGGCGGGGTATTTTCATTTTTGAGATTATGTGATATACTGAGTGAAAAAGGAAAGGGCGTGAACATTTGGAAGGTTTGTCGGGCAAAAGGCTTTTTTTATTGGACATGGACGGCACGCTGTATCTGGGCGACCGTTTATTCGATGGCTGCCTGGATTTTCTGCGTCATGTGAGGGAAGCAGGCGGACGGTATATCTTTATGACGAACAATTCCTCAAAAGGCGTGCGGGACTATGTAAAAAAGCTGAACCGGCTGGGAATTGCGGCCGGGTATGATGACTTTTTGTCCTCCTCACAGGCTACGGCCGCCTATTTGAAGGCAAACCACGCGGATGACAAGATCTATGTGCTTGGAACACGTTCCCTAAAAGAGGAGCTGCTCTCTCACGGTCTTATGGTAGTGGATACCCTGCAGGACGGCATCGGCTGCCTGACGGTGGGGTTCGACACCGAGCTGACCTTTGCCAAGCTGGAAGACGCCTGCCGCCTGCTGCTTCATGACATTGCCTACGTCGCGACCAATCCGGACTGGGTCTGCCCGACTGAGTTTGGCTATGTGCCCGATTGCGGCAGCGTTTGCGAGATGCTATGGCGGG
>CABSMD010000057.1 GCA_902478725.1 uncultured Clostridia bacterium | reverse complement strand
GTATTTGTATTGTTATAATATTATAGGTGTTTTTTGTGGACTGATAAGACCGGTGCGGGAGTGTGCCGGCTTGTGATAAAATTTCTGTTAATGCGGTTCTGTGCCGGGGGCGGCAGGGCCTTGTCTGTGCGCCGGATAGGGTCATGCGGGCAGGGATTTTACGCGGAAAATACCAATTATTATGATACGGACGAATCCGGAACGACAAAATAAAAAAGAGAGAAGGAGGTTTACATTGGATACGGTACAACTGTTGATTGGTATTGGTATCGCGTTGGTGCTGGTCATACTATCTGGCGTTATTTGCTTCCATTTTGGAGGTACATATAGAAAGAAGATAGCAGAGGCGGAAATCGGCAGCGCGGAAGAACAGGCAAAACGGATTTTAAATGACGCATACAAGGCGGCGGAGAGCAAAAAGCGTGAAGCATTGCTCGAAGCCAAAGAGGAGAACCATAAGCTCCGCGCGGAGCTGGACAAAGAGATCAAGGAAAGACGCAGCGAGCTGAGCCGGCAGGAAAGGAAGCTGGAGCAGAAGGAGGGCCAGTTGGACAAAAAACTGGACTCCCTGGAAAAGAAGGAAAATTCCCTGACGCAAAAGGAAAAAGAGATTGAAAAGATTCGCGAAGAAACAAAGGGCTTGCACGATAAAGAGCTGGAGGAACTGGAGCGCATCTCCGGCCTGACGGTAACCGATGCAAAAGAGCTTTTGCTCAAGGACGTGGAAAATGAGATACGGCATGAAACCGCTATGATGATCAAAGAGATTGAGGAAGCCGCGAAGGACGAGGCGGACAAGCGTGCCAAGAATATCATCGGCACGGCGATTCAAAAATGTGCGGCCGACCATGTAACAGAGACCACCGTTTCGGTGGTGCCATTGCCTAATGATGAGATGAAGGGCAGGATCATCGGACGTGAAGGGCGTAACATTCGCGCATTGGAAACCCTGACGGGAATCGACCTCATTATTGACGATACGCCAGAGGCGGTCATCCTGTCCGGCTTTGACCCGATCCGGCGTGAGACGGCGCGAATTGCGCTGGAAAAACTGATATCTGACGGCAGAATCCATCCTGCTCGGATTGAGGAAACGGTGGAGAGAGCCAAAAAAGAGGTGGAAGCCAAGATTAAAAACGAAGGGGAGCAGGCGACCTTTGAGACAGGGGTGCATGGCCTGCATCCGGAGCTGATTAAGCTTCTGGGTAAGATGTGCTTCCGTACCAGCTATGGCCAGAACGTGCTCAAGCATTCCATTGAGGTGTCCCATCTGGCCGCTGTGATGGCGGGCGAACTGGGAGCTGATGTGACGCTTGCTAAACGAGCGGGGCTGCTGCATGATATTGGTAAGTCAGTCGATCATGAGATGGAAGGTTCGCACGTAACCATTGGTGCGGATTTGGCGAAAAAATACGGTGAAAGCAAGGAAATCATCCATGCGATCATGGCGCACCATGGCGACGTGGAGGCAACTACCCTGGTAGCCTGTCTTGTGCAGGCGGCGGATGCCGTTTCAGCGGCACGGCCGGGTGCGCGTCGTGAGAATATAGAGACCTATATCAAGCGTCTGGAGAAGCTTGAGGAGATCGCCAATTCGTTTGAAGGGGTGGAGCGTTCCTATGCGATTCAGGCGGGACGTGAGATCCGTATTATGGTTAAGCCGGATGATGTGGATGATGATAATATGGTTGTCATCGCCCGTGATATCGTTAAGGGCATTGAAAGCTCAATGGAATATCCCGGACAGATCAAGGTCAATGTTATCCGCGAGACCCGCGCGATCGATTATGCGAAATAAGAAAATGCAAAGGGCGCGTTGCAAACTGCAGCGCGCCCTTTTTCATACCACCTTCACGCCCAGTATCTTAACCAGCTCCGCCGCTTGGAGGGCGTTTACCATAACCCCTTTTAATTCGTGGTAGGTGTCCGATACCAAAATTCCGTCAATCACACACTCCGAAAGGTCAATCCCCTTCAAAGGGGTCTTGAAAAAATCGGCGCTGCTGAAATTGACTTTGTTTAGCTTGAGCCTTTTTAGCTTAGCCTCTGAAAACAGGGACTCCTGAAAAATGCAATCCTCAATCGAACAGCCTTCCCAAACCGTGCCGGAGCAATTTGCGTAGCGCAGCGAACTGCCCGAAAGGTGGCTTTCCCTTAACAGCGCCTCTTTCAAAATAGCGCCGTCGCCCTTGCAGTCCAAAAGGCGGGAGGTTTTCCAATAGCTTCGTTCAAACGAACCATTAGCAAAGTCGCAATTGATAAAAGTGGTTTCATAAAAACCGGCTGTGGAGAAATTGCAGTGTTGAAACCTGCATTTAACAAACTCTACCCTTTTAAATTCGATCCCCGACAGGTCAAGGTCCGATACCGTTTCGTTCTCATAATGCCTGTCCTGAATGAGCCCGTCCTCTGCTCGGGTCTCTTCGATCTCCATTGCTAACATAAAAACGCCTCCAGAATGTCTGTTGGTATGATTATACTACAATGGCATTCCGGCGACAATAGTTTTAGCGGCAAAAAACTTTTCAAAGCGGCATCCTGCTCTTGCGGACATCTCTTTCCAGCTGTGCCCTATCCTGCATGTCAGGTTTTTCCTTCCTCAAAGCCCCTACAAATGTGTCAAAATCCTGAACCAATGGCAATCATTTTTAGCAGTAATGGCAATTGCGTTTTTTGCGAAAGATTGTTATAATTATAACGAACAATGTAACTGCTTACATTTTACTAGAAGGAGACAATAACGTATGAAAATGACATTTCGCTGGTACGGTAAAAAGGATCCGGTAACGTTGGAGAAGATCAGGCAGATACCTGGCGTGAGTGGGATCGTGTGGTCGCTGCATGACCGGCAAGCCGGAGAAGAATGGCCTTGGGAGGAAATTGCAGAGGTCAAAGAATATGTGGAAAGCTACGGATTCAACATTGACGTGGTGGAAAGCGTCAATGTTCATGAGGATATCAAGCTGGGACTGCCCAGCCGTGACGGCTACATCGAGGCATATCAAAATACCCTGCGTAAGCTCGCGAAGGCGGGTGTAAAGGTGGTTTGCTATAACTTTATGCCGGTGTTCGACTGGACCCGTACCGAGCTGTTCCACCGCACGGCGGACGGTTCGACCGCGTTGTTCTTTGAAAAGGCGAAGGTGGAGCATATCGAACCCATGGCGTTTGCCAAACAGATTGAGGAGGATAGCCAGGGATATACCCTGCCTGGCTGGGAGCCGGAACGACTGGCACACCTGAAAAAGTTGTTCGCTCAATACAAGAACGTGACCGAGGAGGATCTGTGGGATAACCTTTCCTACTTTCTGAAGGCCGTGATTCCGACCTGTGAAGAAGTGGGAATCCAAATGGCGATCCATCAGGACGATCCGTCCTTCTCCATCTTCGGATTGCCTCGGATCATCAACTGCCAGGATAACCTGCGCCGGGTGCTTCAAATCGTCGATTCCCCGGCCAATGGCCTGACCTTGTGTACCGGTTCGTTGGGATCGAATCCTGACAACGATCTGATTGCCATAGTCAAAGAGTTTGCCGACCGCATACCGTTCACCCATATTCGTAACGTCAAGCGGTTTGACAACGGTGACTTTATCGAAACCTCTCATCGCAGCCAGGATGGCTCGCTGGACATGGTCGGAATCATCAAGGCGTTTCATGACAAAGGCTTTGACGGGTACATACGTCCCGACCACGGCAGGCATCTGTGGGGCGAAGGGGAGACCAGTGACTGCTACCCCGGTTATGGCTTGTATGACCGCGCGCTGGGCGTGATGTACATCCTGGGCGTGTGGGACACGCTCGAGAGGCAGAAGAAGCAAAAATCAAAGGTACGCGAGCACCTGCTGGGCAAATCTGTGCGCGTATAATTGAAAAAAGCCGTCGCGCCGTACATCGGCGCGGCGGTCTTTATGTATAAACAAGCACCACAGACTTAGTCTGTGGTGCTTGTTTATACATAATTTTTGGGCGAGAAGCCCACCGTCTTTTTAAACCGGCGGGAGAAGTAGCTGTAGTCCGTGTATCCCAAATACTCCGCCACCTGCTTGGGGGTCATTTCTTTTTTCAATAAAAGCTCCTTGGCTGCCGCCATCTTGATCCGTGTGGCATAACCGATTACCGTCTGCCCGGTTTCCCTTTTAAACAGCCATGAACAGTATTCCGGTGAGAGGTGGAGCTGCTCGCTGACCTCTCCCAACGTGATCCGGCGCGTGATATTTGATTTGATATAATCGATCGCCCTTGTGACATATTCGTTCCGGCCCGTAAGCTCCTGGTAATCGATCAAAAGATAGATCAGATACCGCAGCAATGCCTCGCACTTGTTATAGGAGTTGGGCAGGTCAGACATATGATTTTCCTTATAAAGCGAGAGCAATAGCTTAAAATCGGGAGTGACGCAGCCCTTTATCAGATAATCCAGTGGCAGTGGTTCGTTATTTTCGGTGTAGAAGTTAAAGCTGACATAATTGACATACTCATTTGCAACGCCGCGGAAGCGTTCGTAAAAGCAACCGCTGGGACAATAGATTGCGTCTCCCGCCGTGACGGTGAAATGTTTGCCATCGACAACAAACTGCATCTTTCCGCTGATCACGATCGTCAGGTCATGAAATACAATCTGCTTGTGCTCGATCGGTTCGGAATTTCTTGTTTTTACACTGCAATAGTGCGAAAGGGAAGTCAAACGAAGCTGGTACACCCCAGTCCCTCCTGCCATTAAAATAGTCCATTCTTATTGGAATGATTCCGATTATAACACGGCAAAACCAATCCGTCAATCTTAAAATAGTGCTAATAATAGAAAAATCACAAAATATCCTCTATGTTCAAATCTGCGATCATTTGATATACTCCGCGTAAGAAGGGGTGGTTGCGTTGGATCCAATAAAAGTATTGATCGCGGGTGACTTTTGTGTCAGAGAAGCGGCAGTTTCTATGCTTTATGAAGAAAAGATAGAGGAGCTTTCCCAAGAAGTCCGTGCGCTTACAAGGGAACATGCTGTTTCAATTGTCAATGTAGAAACGGTCTTGTCAGAAGCGGGCGAACCTATTATAAAGTCCGGTCCCAATCTGAGGTCTCCGCTTGCATCTTTGGATTTGCTCAAACGATTTGGTTTTACGGTGGCGGCCTGTGCCAACAATCATATGGGGGATTATGGAGGCTGTGCGCTTTTGGAAACGCTTCAAAATCTCAAAGGCATCGGTTTGACCCCGGTCGGGGCGGGCGCCAATCAGGAAGAGGCGGAACGTCCCTGCTATATCCGTTATCAAAACAGTACGGTGGCGGTTGTCAACTGTGCCGAGCATGAATTCGGCATCGCATGCGGCCAATCGCCCGGTATGGCCGGGATGGACGTATATGGAACGGCGGAGCGCGTGAAAAAGGCGCGGGAAGAAGCGGACGCGGTGATCGTCTATCTCCATGGCGGCAACGAGCATAACCCGTTGCCCCGGCCCGGTATGAAAAAATTCTGCCGTCATCTTGCGGAGTCGGGCGCGTCAGCTGTCATTGTCGCGCATTCCCATTGCCCGCAGGGAATTGAAGAATACAGAGGCGTTCCAATCGCTTATGGGCTTGGGAACTTTTATATGGCCGGCAAGGATGACGGCATGTGGGGCTCCGGCTACTTGGCAAGCCTGACCATAGATAGGGACGGTAAGGCTTCGCTGACGCCCATCCCGTACCGTATGGGATGCGATGGATCGTACCTGCGTATCCTGCAAGGGCGGGAGAAGGAACGATTCGGCCAATATCTCAACGGTATCTCAGCTTTAATGAACGACCCGCAAAGATATCCAAAATACTGGCTGGCTTGGTGCGATCTGTACCGGCAGGCGATGCCCGAAAACTATGATCTTACAAAAGGGCCGGATGACTGGGGTGTGTTGTTTTTAAGAAACTCCTATTCCTGTGAAAGCCATAACGAGCTGATGACAAGTTATTTCACTGCCTATTGCAACGGGGAGCTGGAGGGTCTGGAGGAGTATAAGGAGTCGATCCATAAGCTGCAAAATGGCGTTATAGAAGGAATCAAATAATTATACATAAAGGGAGGCATACAAAATGCGGTGTGAAACCATGCTGGACGAACGCGGCGTCATGAAGATTTGGGAGAGTGAGGGCCAGCCGTGGAAGGAACGGCGGCAGGAGCTCATAAAAATTCTGTTGGATGAGGAATATGGCTATTTTCCGGCGGAGTCTGTACGTGTGACGTATGAAACGGTGTCGGAGGAGGAGGCGTTTTGCGCCAGCAAATATCCTCTGAAAAAGATTATGCTGCGGGCGGAGCTTGCGTCCGGTGTCCATGAATTCCCGTTCTATACCATGATTCCAAAAGGAGAAGGGAAGTATCCGTTTTTTATCCACATCAACTTCAGAGACGATGTGCCGGATCGATATATGCCTGTGGAAGAGATCTGTGATAACGGCTTCGCTCTGCTTTCGTTTTGTTATACGGACGTGACCAGCGACGACAATGATTTTACCAATGGTCTGGCGGGTGTGCTGTATCCGGGTGGAAAACGCGAATCCGCCGACGCGGGCAAGCTGCGCATGTGGGCCTGGGCCGCATCTAAGATTCTGGACTATGCCTGCGGACTGGAAGCATTGGATACCGGGTGTGCAACCGTCGTCGGCCATTCCCGGCTGGGCAAGACCGCGCTTTTGGCGGGTGCGCTGGATGAACGTTTTTTCTGCGCCATCTCCAACGATTCGGGGTGCAGCGGCGCGGCCATCACGCGGGATAAGACAGGGGAGAGGATTGCGGATATCTGCCGCCTGGCTCCTCAATGGTTCTGTGAAAACTATTATAAGTACGCTGGAAAGGAATCCGAGCTGCCCTTTGACCAACATTTTCTGGTGGCGGCCATCGCACCGCGCATGGTCTGCGTCGGTAGCGCGCGTGAGGATAGCTGGGCCGACCCTGATTCGGAATACCTGTCCTGTGTTGCGGCGAATGAGGTCTACCACCGACTGGGACTGCGGGGGTTTGTCCATCCCGACCGCCTGCCCGAAACAGGAGACGCATTCCAGGAAGGGGAGATTGGCTATCATCTTCGTGGGGGAACGCATTACTTCAGCCGTGAGGACTGGCTGCGGTATATGGATTTCATCAACAAAAAGAGAGAAAAGAGATCAGAATAAGACAATCCCCAACCATGAACCATTGCTCGTGGTTGGGGATTTCAATACTATGAGCTTTACAGGTATCCGTAAGTCTTGCGGTATTTGGCTAAAAAAGCAATCGATACCGCGATCCCCAAAAATTCCGCCAACGGGATGGCCAGCCAGATGCCGTTCACGCCAATGACGATGGGCAGAAGCAGGAGCGCGGCAACGATAAACACAAAGGTACGCAGGAAGGAGAGCGCGGCGGACACCTTACCGTTTGAAAACGCCGTAAACAGGGCGGAGGCGAAGATATTGGTGCCGGTAAACAGGTAACTCACGGCAAAGAGGTGGAACCCATGCACCGCCAGGGCATAGACCGGGTTATCCGCCGGTGCGAATACCCTTACGATCGGTCCCGCATACCAAAAAGCGACTCCGAAGGATAACGCCGAACAGGCCAGCACAAAAATGGCGCTGTTGCGAAACAGAAGCCTGATCTGTTCAAAATCCTTCCGTCCATGCTTGTAGCTGAATATGGGTGCGACCCCGATGGAGTAGCCCAAGTATACAGCGGTCAGCAGATACTGTCCATACAGTACGATCGTGATGGCCGCCACACCGTCCGATCCCAGGTGTTTCATCATCAGAACATTAAACAGGAGGGTGGTAACCGCGGTAGACAGGTTGGTCACCATCTCGGAGGAGCCGTTGGAGCAGGTATGCAGCAGAACCTTTCCGTTAAATCTGGGACGGGTAAAATAGAGGGTTCCCTTTTTGTGAATTGCAAAATACAACAGTCCATAAATTGCCGGAATGCTGTAACCGATCCCGGTTGCCACCGCGGCTCCCATGATCCCCATCTGCATCGGTACAATGAAAACATAGTCCAGCACGATGTTGGCAACGCCGCCTATAATTGTGACTATCAATCCCAAAGCCGGCTTGCCGGCAGTAACAAAAAAGGTTTGGAATAGCATCTGCAAGACACCCGCCGGTACAAAAAACAGCAAGGCAAACGCATAATCATAGCACAATCCATAAACCGCGTCGTTTGCGCCGAGAAGTCTCAGCATGGGGTGGATAAAAATCAACCCCATCCCCTCGATCACCAGCCCGATTATAATACCGGACAACACAATCAAAGAAAAATTTTCCCGGGCCTCGTCCGCTTTTCCCTCTCCCATCTTTTTGGCAATGACGGCACTGCCGCCAGTTGCGAGCATAACCCCAACCGCGACCACGATGCTGGTGACCGGAAAGACGATATTGACTGCGGACAGCGCGTCGGTCCCTACAAAACGGGAGACGAACACCCCGTCCACCATGGTGTACAGCGACATGAAGAGCATCATGATAATGGTAGGAAACGCAAAAATAAGCAGGGATCGGAAAGAAAAATTGCGTGCCAGTGCGTTATTCATAAGAAACACCCTCTTTATAGCATTTACAAAACGTCTGCAGAATATCGCAAAAATGGTCGATATCTGTGTCTGAATACTGCCTTTGTACCTGCCCTACAGCGTATTGGACGGCACGGTCAAACCTCTTGTTCTCTTCGGCAATCTCCTGCGATACAAACAGGTAATAGACCCGGCGGTCTTCATGGCTCTGTATCTTTTCAACCAATCCCAGCCTCACCAGCTCGTTGATCTTACTGGTCACCGCTGGCCGGGATACATGCAGGGCCTGTGCAATGTAGCTTGCCGTGCAGTTTTCAGTGTAGGCGATCAAATCGAGATACCGCATACTGGTATAGGAAATATGCTGATACAGGTTTTCGTTCATCATCCGCAGCTCACTGAGCGCCATGTCATAGTAAAACTGGTCGATTACTGTAGATAAGTCCATTGCTCTGCATCTCCTAAATAGTTAAATAAATTTAATTAAATTACCTTAATTATTATACGATCTTATATGCTAAATGTCAATAGCATTACGAAAATAGAAGAGCCAGCCGCCCCTGCCAATGGCAATAGGAAGGAGCTATACCTGCTATTGACAGTGCCGCCTAGATTCCCGGCGCCCGGTTTCATAGCGTAGACGCTGTCATTTGAGCACGCCGTGAGCAAATATAACCAATATAATAACCAAAATAATCCCAAAGGATAGAAAAGGAGCGTATATTTGTATACACTCCTTTTCTACATATACCAAATTCTTGATTGATACATTGTAAAGATGTTACAAAAATATTACAATATATTTACTTTTTTATAGTCATCCGATATAATAAGAATAGAATCTGGTCATAAAAAAGGAGGTCATGGAATGAGGAGAAAAACGAGTAAAAAATGGGGTGTTTTGCTGATGGCTGCCATATTGCTTACAAGCAGCTTTCTGCCTGCTGTAACGGCGGCAGAGCCAGCCGCATACTCGCCCGACCGTGTGTTGAAGCTATGGTACGACGAACCCGCCCCGATGGGCAATGAGGATATGTCCAAATGGGATGGAAGCAAGAACATAGCCGACGACGGCTGGGAGAAATGGTCACTTCCGCTGGGGAATGGCTATCTGGGCGCCAATGTATTCGGAAGAACGGAAACCGAACGGGTGCAGATCACTGAAAACAGCCTGAGCAACCCCTATCAGAGCAGTCAGGGCGGGTTGAACAACTTTGCGGAGATGTATATCGACTTCAACCATAGCAATCCGACGAACTACACCCGCGACCTGGTGCTAAACGACGCGGTGGCGCATGTACAATATGACAGCGATGGCGTGACCTATAACCGCGAATATTTTACCAGCTATCCGGACAAGGTGATGGCGATTCGCCTCACGGCCTCACAGGGCGGAAAGGTTTCGTTTACCCTGCGGCCGACCATTCCGTATTTGAAGGAGAATCACGAACTCCATTTCAATAAGTCCGGCGCTGTTACCGCAGCAGGGGATACCATTACCCTGTCCGGCCTGATGGAGTATTATCAAATCGAATTTGAGGGACAGTTTAAGGTCATTCCCACGGGTGGCAGCATGACGGCCAGCAACGACGCCAACAACGATAACGGCCAAATCACAGTGGAGAATGCCGACAGCGCCATCATATTGGTCGCAGTCGGCACGAACTACCAGCTGGAAAGCAGGGTGTTTACCGAGGGTGACCGGACAAAGAAGCTGGAGCCTTATCCGCACCCGCACGATAAGGTGACGCAGATGATCGCGGATGCGTCCGCTAAGAGCTATGATGAATTGCTTGCGGCGCACAAGGCGGATTATCAAAATCTGTTCTCCCGCGTACGGGTTGATTTGGGCGGCTCGGTGGCGCAGGTCACAACCGATGAGCTGCTGAACAACTATAAAAACGGAACCTATAACAAATATTTAGAAGAGCTTTACTTCCAATACGGCCGGTATCTGCTGATCTGTTCGTCGAGAAAAGGAACCCTCCCGCCGAACCTGCAGGGCATCTGGAACCGTTATGACAATTCCCCCTGGAGCGCGGGGTATTGGCATAATATCAACATCCAGATGAACTATTGGCCGGTGTTTAACACCAACCTGTCTGAGCTGTTTGACTGTTATATTGACTATTATAAGGCCTACGTGCCGGGCTTGGAGCAATCGGCGAGCAGCCATATGCGTTCTAAGCACCCGAATAATTACGATCCAAACGGTCAAAACGGCTGGTCGATTTCAACAGGGGCCTGGCCGTACCAGGTGAGCATTCCCGGCGGGGGCGGCACGGACGGATACGGTAAGAGACAGGTATGGAGACCTGCTATTGGCAACGCCCTCCGCTTCACCTGAAAATGTGGAAGACGGCAAGCTCTATCAAACGATAGGATCGGCGTGGGATCAGCAGAATGCCTATGAGATGAGCAAAAACGCAATTGAACTGGCCAATATCCTGGGCAGGCAAAACGATGAGACAGTGCAGTACCTGGCCTCAAGATATGAAAAATTTGATCCGGTACAGGTTGGATATTCCGGACAAATTAAGGAATTTCGCGAAGAAAAGAAGTATGGCGAGATTGGGGAATACAATCACCGCCACGTTTCGCAGTTGGTCGGGCTATTTCCCGGTACGCTGATCAATGCTACCACCCCCGCCTGGTTGGATGCGGCGAAGGCAAGCCTGAACTTCCGCGGCGACCAGTCGACCGGCTGGGCGATGGCGCACCGGTTGAACCTGTGGGCAAGAGTGAAGGATGGAAACCGGTCTTATACCCTTTTGCAGACCTTACTCAAAAAGGGAACGCTGACCAATTTGTGGGATACCCATCCGCCCTTCCAGATCGACGGAAACCTGGGCGGCACGGCAGGGATTGCTGAAATGTTGCTGCAAAGCCATGAGGGATATATCAACCCGCTTCCGGCGCGTCCCGATGCGTGGAGCAGCGGTAGCTTCGATGGACTGCTGGCGCGAGGCAATTTTGAGGTATCCGCGAAATGGGCCAACGGGCAGGCGCAGGAATTTCGTATCCTGTCCAAGTCCGGCGGCCGGGCAGCGGTCAAATATTATAACATTGACAAGGCGGATGTGCAGACCCTCAGCGGCGCGCCGGTCAGCTTTACAGTAGACGGGACCGACCTGATCAGCTTTGATACGCAGATTGGCGAGACCTATGTGATCAGTGGCATACCAGCCTTCCAGCCGACCACGGCGCCCGGCAGCCTGACCAGTGAAACAACAGAGGATTATACGAGCGCATCCTTAACCTGGGGTGCGGCCGACGGCGCGGCGTCGTATCGTGTCTACCGGGCTCTTGAAAGCAGTCCGGATTATGAGCTGATTTCCGACAGTGTAACAGAAACGGCATATACCTATCCGATTCCGGAGGAGGACAGGGGTAAGCAGGCGACCTACCGTGTGACCGCCGTCGGCGCGAACGGGCGCGAAAGCGTGGGCGTCACCTCCATTGAACTGCCGGTCGAGGTCGCGCCCCCCACCAATGTGCGCGGCAGCGTGGTCGGAACCACCTTGCAGGTCAGTTTTACCGGCGTGGACAAGGCGACGGGATATCATATCT